>CAYHZD010000012.1:0-13712 GCA_964361035.1 uncultured Candidatus Saccharibacteria bacterium | reverse complement strand
AAATTTATCAATATGCGCTGCGCGTATATTTATTGGAAGGATCCCACATCATCCAAGAATCCAAGCCGGCATCTTCCACGGCTTTAATCTGTTTTTGGATCATCGGCGCGTCGTAAGTAGCACCGAGGTCAAAATCCTGCAGCCACGGCCGCAATCTTTTTGGATTTCCTCCCATTTGTTCTATGCGAAATACGCCGCGCTCCATTGCGGTGTACACAATTTCGTAGGGATGCGCGGCCGGATTTTTAAACCCCTGAAAGGTCGGAGGATAATGCGAGGGATACACCATAGGAGCCACATAATCAAAATAGAGCGCTATATTTTCTAGCATCTGACCGATGTTAAGATCGTCTTCCTGCCAGGTGGTGAGGCCAAAGACATCGGCGGAAATCGGAACCGCCACCTCTCTTAGTTGAGCACGCAGATAGCTAAAAAATTCATCAAGAGCTTCGACACGCGACTCTCTTTCTTGATCCCAATAAGGAAAGCGTGCTTGCATTACCGGCCCATCAGAAGGAAATCGGATATAATCAAAATTCAGTTCGTCAAAACCCATGCGTTCGGATTCTTTCGCGATATCCACGATATAATCCCAAAAGGCATGCGCTTTCGGATCAACATAATGAAGACCATTTTTATCGCTCCACAATCTTCCGTTCGTATGCTTAATGGCATCCTCCGGATGCGCCTTGGCATAGAGCGGATCCTGAAACACCGTAATACGCGCAATCGCATAGATACCATGTTGGTGCAGATACTCGATAAAATTTGGCATATCCTTCACGCGCTCTTTCCATGCCACTTCGCCGGTATAATCTTTTACATCGATCACAAGGGCATTTAATCGCGGATTCTGATCAACAAAATCAACAATATCATTGCGCCAATCCGAGGTGCCGGCCACCCATGAAGTCATATAGAGCGCGTGGACTCCGTCCTCGGGCGGAGGCACATGACGCGGCACTTCGCGCGCTTCTATGGTTGATGCGGGCGCATACGCAAATTGCACGGAGTGCTTACTCATATTGAACGTATACATGCCCGCCGTAAAAAGCGCTCCCACCGCAGCAAGGCCGCCTACCGTACTGATAGTAAAAATGCCACCCCACCTTTTCATATCCTTCCTTCCTCAATCATTTTTGTAATCCGCGGGATCTCTTTAGGACGATTAATCAAGCTGGCGCCAATCATTCGCTCATTGCGCCAAAGTGTTCTGATATATGCCCGCTCTTGCGGCGAGTATTCTTCTTTTATTTGCCCCGCAGCTGCGGGGTCGCATTCCCCCACAAATGCCAGATGCATTCCCATGTGGGTAAGCGAGTAACTCGATACCTTCCGAAACGGCCGATATACATCCTGTTCGCCTTTGACAAAATGCGCCATATTTTCTCCGGCGATACTCCCTTGCAAATACGCATTCGTCCAATTGCCCACCAGCCGATGCGTTTGAAAAATCAGGTCATAATATTCTGCCACATCGCCGGCAGCAAAAACTCCCTTTTGATTTGTCTCTAAAAATTCATTTGTTTTTATTCCCTGATTTACTTCAAGCCCTATGCCGGTAAACGTCTGGATAGCGCGCGTAAGCCCGATCCCTACGGCAGCGAACGCGCCGCGATATCCTTGCCCTTCGGCCGCGAGCGCCACAACTCCCTGTTCGGAAAATTGTATTGCCTCCACGCTCGTGGCGCGCTTTATTTCAGCATTCTCACGCTGCCATTGCTCTTCGAGCAAACGCGCGCCGTCAGGCCCCAAAAATTGCTTAAGGGCATATTGCTCGGGCATGACGATAAGAGGCTTTATCCCATATGCCACACATGATTCAATAAATTCAAGACCGATAAAACCGCAGCCAATAATTAATGCCTCCAGTTTAGCGTTTAGCGACTGTAAAATTTCACGGAGACGGTCGGCGTCTTCAATGGTTTGCAAACGATACACCAACGGATGATCTCCGCCTTTTATGGCCCATGGCTTGGGCACGCCACCTGCGCTTATTAACAACGCGCGATATACCACCGCCGATCCGATATTCGTATGTATTTCTCGCCGATCAAGATTAATGCCGATTACTTCCTGATCAAAAAAAATGCTGATATTATTTTTTTCATAATCAGCGTGTGTGCGTAAAAAAACCTGCTCTCGTCTCAATTTTCCACGCACATATAAAGGAAGCATCACGCGCGAATAGAGCGGATGTGGTTCAGCCGAAAAAATGGCGATGGAACCCTCGTGATCATGCGCGCGGATGGTTTCAGCCGCCGTCACTCCCGCGATACCGCCGCCCACAATAACATAATCATACGCTCTGCTCATGGTGGGAAGCGAGCCAAAACGCAAGAAACGCGATTGCCGCGCCGCTTATCGCCAATACTAATGTTTGCGTGGTGCCGGGTGTTAAAATAAAAACAGCAAGTACAACCCATATGCCCAACACGCCGATAACCCAATGTCGCATACGTTTTATAGTATCATATGTCGCAGCGCTAACACAACTGCTCCGACAAGGAGTCCCATCGAAATGCTCGCCGCAAGCCAGAAATAGTTGGAAGCAAAAACGGGATGCCCCGTTTTTGCTTGTAGCCCCGACGCTTCGATCGGGGTCCCGACTTCACGTCGGGACATGTAGCTTATATCATGTATTATAGGGTTTTCTTTTTTGTCATTAGGATTTTGGATTTTGTTACTCGAACTTATTGGTATTTGCTTTTTGATTTCTTCTCCTTTCGGGCTCCTATCCGCTATTTGCCATTCGTTATTTGTCTTCCCCGGCGTCTTCTCCCCTATCACTCCATTCCCCTTTTCATCGCGCGCGATACTCTTGTCCGCCGGCAATATTCCCGCAAGTGAGAGTTCATCCGCCGATATGCCGTTGGCGTACCGTAATTCCGCCCTGGGATTTGTCGGGCCAAAAAGCAGATGGGTAGTCTCTTGAGAAAACACCACCAATGCTTTTGGTCCGATCGTCGTATGCGCGGGAAAAGAAAAAATACCGCCCGCCCCATTGCGGATTTGCCATTGGCTTAGATCAACTGCCCGCGCTCCCGCATTAAAAAATTCAATCCAATCCGCCGCAACCTCATTAATACGTACGCCGCTTTCTTCTACGATCACTTGCATCATGTCACTGCCGTTGGTCTCGCCGGAGCTCGCAAAAAGAGCCGCGCGATAGATGCCGGGATAGCGATAAATATGATTAGTATTCTGCGCTTCAAAAAAAGTGCCGTCGCCAAAATTCCAAAGATAACGACTTTTTGAAGGATCGACTGGCTCTCCGGACTCTCCGAAGGCAACGCCGGAAAGTCGCACTTCTGCGCCGGCTACGGTATGTACATCATCGCCGGCATCCACGATAAATGATTTTTTAACTTCGTAAACCGGCGCCGAAATTGACGCACCTGGAGCGTCAATTTTTTCTTGCATAGGACTTTCAAGTTGATTCGCCACTTTCGGCGTTCCAGTGCCTGTAGTCCATCCGCCAGCTGACGGATCCGCGCGCTGCATCGTCTCTTTGGTAGTATTATCTCCCGCAGGCCAACCTCCGCCGGCTGGCGGACTCGTCGCATCCACGGTATCGACAACCACGCCGCCCGTATCTTTTAATTTCAATTTCTCGCCGTTATTGCCCAAAGCGCCCGTGTAAATGAGATCTGCTGCAGTTCCCGGCACGGTCTCGTCATCGCTTCGCTCCAATAAAAAATACGCGCCCGCTCCTATACTTCCTGAAAGTGCGATACTCGGTTGCCCATCCTCCGCCTCCAGCACCCAGCCATCCAGCGACACATCCGCCGCTCCAGAGTTATACAATTCAATCCACTCATTGTTTGCCGCTTGCGTCGCCGTCTCCCCACTAAGCGGAAGGCTGCCCATCCATGCAATTTCGTTGATCATAACAGAGGCACTCGCGCAAAGAGGGACGGCTAAAAGAGTTAAAAGAAAAAACCCTATGAGAGACATAGGGCCACGGTAGCAGGAGGAACAAGGCGTAGTCAATCAATGGTCTTTTTTTAATTCATCTACAAAAAGTTCTTGGATAAAATGTCGGATATCGCAGTAAAACCGATGAACCCAAGGACCATTGAGATGAACCATGAAATTGGCAACGTTATGTTCTTTCATAACCATTTGCACAATTTGATCAGGTGAACATGCGGCGGGATCGGATGCTTGTATATTACGAGCGTATACTTCTGCTGTTTGCAGAAGACTCTCGTATAACTTTTCGACCGTTAATTCTTCACTATAGCGCTGAATTAATCGAGCGAATTCCGGAAGAATAAACAACTGGAATGTATCCCACATCATTAACCGCAATTCTGTTGAATGTTCGGGGTCAATATGTCCGTAACACGCAAATTCCTCGAACGTTGGATCTCTTCCTAACTTACGCTTCAACTCATAAAAATTAGCAACATCTAATGCGCAATGGTGGATTGCCAACGCCGCTTCATCTTGTGCCATAGTCATATTCTCCTTTCTGTGACAGAATAACATTTTTCATGTCTTTACGCTAGACATATCGCACGATATAATATCGACTAATCGTATAAATCCCGATGTCTACCAATAGCCACGAAATAAGCAGTATCTGAAGCGATTATACGATATACGACCCGCAAATCGCCAGTAATATTGATACTGCGATACCCATCAAATCTTCCATGAAGAGGATGGTTGTTTAAAAGACGATTAAATGGATTAGTAAGAAAAATTTCACTGCGTTCTCGAAATTTTTTCTTTTCGCCTGGCTGAAGTTTTTTGTATTGTTTCTCGAAATGTTTATGAAGACGAATTTTCATGACGCTGCAAGATACATATCGAGTTCCTTCGCGGAAGAAAATGCTGGCGAAATATTTTTATTTTGTGCTAAATCTTTTTCCGCCTCTTCGATAATCACTTCAAGTTGATGAGTCATGGTCGAAGCGATAGAAAAATAAATTTCTTCCTCTCTTACGAATTGTCTTAAGTATGCATTAATAATGGAACTTAAAGGCAAACCGAGCTCGCCAGCAATCTTTTGGGCTTTTTGTTTGATATCCTTATCTGTTTTAATATTAAGAGCCGTTTTCATATACCCTTAGTATAGACAACGGCTATCTTTATGTCAACCACTGTCGAAAAGTGAAAGAAATGCTATACTATTTTCATGAAGGGCTTTTCACTTTTGGAATTTATTTCCATGTTTGCCATACTCCTCGTCATCACCGCCATTGTGGTGGGCGGATTTGTGATGTTCAAACGCGGCAATGAATTGACGCTTGCCAAAGAGCATACGCTCTCACAACTTACGGAAGCAAAAACGCGGACCCTTGCGGCTTATCAAAACACGGCATGGGGCGCGCATATGGAAACAGATCGTGTTATACTTTTTAAAGGATCGTATGTTTCAGGCAATCCAGAAAATGAAACTGCGATGCTGCCGACGGATGTTGAAATTTCTTCCATCGCGCTCAATGGCGGCGGCAGTGATGTGATCTTCAAGCGCCTTTCGGGTGAGACGGATCAATATGGCACGATCACCCTGCGCATAAAAAACGATCCCGCCAAAACGCGGACTATTACTATGGAATCAAACGGGAATTTTTACTAAACCATGCGACAACCTACAACCTACAACCTACAACCTAACCATGGCTTCGGTCTTCTTGAAATCATCATTGCAGTTGCGATCATCGCGGGTTCGCTTTTCGCGCTCGCCGAAGTAAGTGCGCTTGCCGTGCGCCTTACGCAAACCGCGCTCGCCGAACAGCAAGCGCTTTTTTTATCTGAAGCAGGCATAGAAAATGCTCGCTTTGCGCGCGATTCCAGCTGGGCGACCCTTCTTGCTTCGGCAGGCGCTGAAACAATTGATACCTTCACGCGCACCACCACGCTTGAAGATGTTTATCGTCGTAACAGTGACGATGATATCATACCGGTAAGTTCTCCTGATCCAAAAACCATTGATCCAAACACGAGAAAGGTAACGGTAACGATTTCGTGGCAAGGCCGCAAAGGCATCATGAGCACGTCGCTTTCAGCATATCTCACTAATCTTTTTCAATCATGAAAGGCGCATCGATACTCGAAACTGTCCTCTACATCGCCATCTTTGCGGTCATCACCCTGCTTACCGTTAACACGGTGCTTACCTTTACGCGCGCAGTCGGCGAAATACGCGACATGCGCCATACTATCCGTGAATCAGTCATCGCTATGGAACGCATGTTGCGGGAAATTCGTGCTGCGAACAGCATTGATATCGCCAACAGCGTTTTAGGAACCAGCCCCGGCACGCTTGCGTTGCTCGGCACCCCAGACAATTTTACCTTTTCATTACAAAGCGGAAAACTTTTTTTGAAAAAAAATGCTGCCCCTGCCTCCGCAATGACGAACAGCTCTGTCAATATCACGAATCTTGTCTTTACTCGCTTTGTCATCATCAATGCAGAAGCCGTGCGCATCCAGATGACCATGGATAATAAAAATTTTTATGGAACCGCAATCCTGCGACAAATATACAAATAAAGGCTCCGCGGGGCAAGCAGCACTTACGACGGTGATCCTGCTTCTTTTTGTTTCTCTTACGATCGGATCAGGCATCTCCGCCATTGCGCTTAAAGAAACGCGCGTAAGTAAAATAAACACGCGCGCAAAGGAAAGTTATTTTCTTGCCGAATCCGGCATAGAAGATGTGCTCTATCGTGTGCGCACGAATAAAAAATATTCACCAACCGAAACGCTTACGCTTAATAACGTTACCGCAGTCACCACCATCACCGATGTCGGCACCAACGAAAAACAAATAGTAGCGCAAGGAGACAGCGCGCAGGCGATTCGCAATCTTGATATACGCCTGCACTCAGGCGTCGGAACCTCGTTTGTCTATGGCGTACAAGTAGGAAATGGCGGATTGTTCATGGAAAATAATACCCGAGTAAATGGCAGTATTTATTCCAATGGCAACATCACCGGGGAAAATAATCCGCTCATCACCGGCGATGCCCTTCTTGCCGGCGCCTCCACGGTGAGCAATGTCAGCGTAGGCGGAACCATTCAAACTGGTTTAACACCCTTGCCAATGCCAATCCCTGATACTCAATTAGATCAATGGGAACAAGACGCGCAAGCCGGCGGCATCATCACCGGTCCCTGCCCTTACCAACCCAATAACGGCGCTTTATTAGGACCGATAAAAATCACTTGCGATCTTTTGATCGACGGGGATAAAAATATCACCCTCACCGGCGCTTTATGGGTGCAAGGAAATTTTCACATGCAAAACAATTCCATCTTACGGCTTAGTTCTTCGTTTGGCGCCTCTTCGGGCGTTGTGATTGTGGATAACCCCGCCAATCGCGTTGCATCAAGTAAAATTCTTATTGAAAACAACACCCAAATTCTTGGCTCGGGCGATCCAAAAAGTTACGTGCTTTTGGCATCGCGCAACAATGCAATCGAAATGGGGAACAACACAGAAGCCATTGATGTAAAGAATGGTTCTTCAGCGCCCATTTATTATGCACCCCATGGTCTTGTGATGCTGCAAAATAATGTTACCTTAAAGGAGGTGACGGCATACAAAATTCATATGAAAAATCTTGCGGAGCTTACCTACGAAAGCGGTCTTGCTAACGTTAATTTTTCTACAGGCCCTACCGGCGGCTGGGAAATTATTGACTGGAAAGAAGTGCCGTGATACCCTTAAAGCCATATAAACACGCAACCACGGATCAATCATCAAATTACCGCTCAAGAAGTACGCCTTATTGACGAGGCGGGTGTTAATCGTGGCGTGATGCCGATCGCCGAAGCTATCAAGCTTGCCGGAGAAACACGGCAAGATCTCATTGAAATAGCGCCTACTGCTAAGCCGCCGGTGGCGCGCATTATGGATTTCGGCCGCTGGCAATACCGCAAAGAAAAAGAGCAGAAAAAAGCGCAAAAGGGTATTAAGACCACGGAGATCAAAGGCATTCGCGTGCGCCTTGGCACCTCAGCGCGCGACATCGCGCTCAAAATGAACAGGGCGGTAGCATTTTTAAAAGAAGGACATAAAATAAAACTGGATATTATCTTGCGCGGGCGCGAAAAATATCTCAATCCCGTCTTCATCCGCAACCGCCTCAAACACATTATCGAACAAGCGCCAGTTCCTCTGCGGGTGATGGAGGGGCCCAAACGCGGACCGCGCGGCTTGACGGTTACGCTAGAACTTGATAAAAAGGGAGATGCCGAAAACCAACAAATCGCTCGCCAAGCGCGTACATATAACAAAGACAAAGAAAATCCTGTTCCGCAAACCGGGCAAGGATCACTTCAACGCGAAAGCGAGGCGAGTCAGACAGCTCCAATTGAAGAAGTGGCAGGAGCCGAACATTAGCAAAAAAGAGGTGAAAAGGTTGTTACCATATCATTAAATCCAAATGTCAAAGCTCAAATGCCAAATCAAGCTCAAAGTTCAAAATCCAAAAACTTTTTGACATTATTTTATCATGGTTCGTGTCAAACGAGGTAAAATTGCACTCAAACATCGCCGAAACGTCTTGCGACAGACGAAGGGTTTTAAGTGGGGACGCAAATCAAAAGAACGCCTCGCCAACGAAGCGCTTCTACATGCCTATACTCATTCGTTTAGCGATCGCAAAAAAAAGAAGGGCGACTTCCGGCGCCTTTGGAATATAAAAATTAATGCGGGGGTCCGTCCCGCCGGTTTATCGTATAGCAGATTCATCAGCAAGCTCAAACAAAAAAATATCAAACTGGATCGCAAAATGCTCGCCACTCTTGCAGAGCATTATCCTCTCATATTCAAACAGATTACTTCCCTCTGATTTCTAAAAGCGATCCGCGATGCCCCGGGACCGCACCCGTCAGCACAAGGAGATTTTTCTCCGCCAATACGTCAGCGATGATGAGGTTTTTGATCGTGACACGATTGCCGCCCATGCGGCCCCCCATGCGTCTTCCTTTTGCCACTTTTTGCGGGCCGGTGGAACCGATTGACCCGGGTTCGCGGTGCGCGTGTTTGGTGCCGTGTGTTGCCGGAGCGCCGTGAAATCCGTGACGCTTTACCACTCCCTGAAATCCCCTGCCCTTCACGACACCGCTCACCTGAACCATATCACCTTTTTCAAATAGTGATGCATCCAACTTTTTGCCAATGGCCATTTGTGATTCGCCATTCGCCATTTGCCATTTGCCATTGATACGGAACTCTCTCATCCATCGCGCGCTCTGAAGATTGGCTTTCTTCAAATGACCTTGCAAGGGTTTGGTAAGATGTTTTTTTGATCCCGCCGCCACTTGTACGGCCTCATAGCCGTCTTTGTCTTTTGTTTTAATCTGCGTGACGGTAAACGGTTCTACACGAACAAGAGTGACCGCGTTGGCGCGGCCCTCTTCATTAAACATGTGGGACATTTCTAATTTTGTGCCAATGGCAAATTTCATACTTTCACTTCTATATCAACGCCGGCGGGCAATGTCAAATTCGTAAGTGCGTCCACAATGCGCGCATTAGGGTTGATAATATCAATGACGCGCTTGTGCACACGCATCTCGAACTGCTCGCGCGCATTCTTAAACACAAAAGGAGAGCGATTCACCGTGTATTTGCGAATGGCGGTGGGGAGCGGAATGGGACCGATCACTTCGGCTCCAAAGCGCTTGACGGCATCGACAATCTGCCGCACCGAATTATCAATAATTTTATGATCGTAAGCCAACACACGGATACGCAATCTATCTTGCTGTTCCGCTTCTTTTTCTTTTGTTTTTGCTTTCGCCATAATTATTTTGTAATCTTCGTCGCCACGCCGGCTCCTACGGTTTTCCCTCCCTCGCGGATTGCGAAGCGCTGATGCTCTTCAAGCGCGACGGGCTGGATCAGTTTGATGCCAAACGTAATCGTATCGCCCGGCATTACCATTTCGGTGCCTTGCGGGAGGGTCACTTCGCCCGTCACATCCGTGGTACGCAAATAGAATTGTGGCTTGTAGCCGGTAAAGAACGGCGTGTGGCGGCCCCCTTCTTCTTTGGTAAGAATGTACACCTCGGATTCAAATTCGATATGCGGGGTAACAGTCCCGGGTTTTGCCAATACCTGTCCGCGCTCCACATCCGCTTTGCCCACACCGCGCAACAAAATACCTGCGTTATCGCCAGACATTCCCTCATCAAGCGATTTATTAAACATTTCAATACCGGTGATGACTGTCTTTTGCGTATCACGCAAACCGATAATCTCGACTTCTTCTCCTATTTTTATCTTTCCGCGCTCAATGCGGCCGGTCACCACGGTGCCGCGACCTTCAATAGAAAATACATCTTCCACCGGCATCAAAAACGGCTTGTCGGTTTCGCGCACCGGCTCGGGAATATATTCATCCAATTGTTTTACTAATTCAAGAATCGGTTTTGCCGCTTCATCATTGGCTGATTTCGCTTCCAACGCTTTGAGCGCAGAGCCGCGGATAATCGGAGTGGTATCGCCCGGAAATTCATACTTGGTTAAAAGTTCACGAATTTCTGCTTCCACCAAATCAACCAATTCGGGATCATCCACCGCATCGACTTTGTTGATAAATACCACAATCGCCGGCACGCCTACCTGGCGCGCAAGCAAGATATGCTCACGTGTTTGCGGCATGGGGCCGTCGGTTGCCGCCACCACCAACACGGCGCCGTCCATTTGGGCCGCCCCGGTAATCATGTTTTTAATATAGTCGGCATGACCGGGCGCATCGATATGCGCATAATGGCGCTTTGCGGTTTCGTATTCGGAGTGGTGCAGCGCAATGGTAATACCGCGCGCCTTTTCTTCCGGCGCGGCGTCAATCTGATCAACTCGTTCAAGACGGACCTTGTTGCCGGCAAGATTGAGCACATGCAAAATCGCGGCCGTAAGCGAAGTCTTGCCGTGATCCACATGGCCGATAGTGCCTACGTTTAAGTGGGGCTTGCCCCGTTCAAATTTTTCTGCTGCCATATATTTAGCTTGTTAGGAATTAGCTTGTTAGCTGGTTAATAATAATGACTTTATTATTATAATAATAAAATACTGGATGCTAGATCAAATCTGGCATGACAAGGATACTATATACCTAATACGGCAATCTTTCAAGAGGGATCTCTTGCGGGTCCAATTCCTCACCCAAGGCCTCTGTTGCCAGCGATCCTTCTTCTGTTGGTATTTGTTGGTTGTCCATAAGTTCTATCTTACGCGATTGGGATTGCTTTTGACAAGAACAAAAATGGGCTTACCTTCTTGCAAGCCCTCAAAGAGCATTCATGCTCGATGATAAAAAACGATACCCAAAGAAGAAACAAAGTGGTTTTTCAAGGAGGTTTACTCTCCCTCCGCGCTCATCCCAATGGCATATATTGTTGTTAGGACCCAATATCACACAATATTCCGGCGGCACGAATTCTCGTATGGTATAGATGCGCCCCTTCTCCAGGCACGGCGCGATCTTGCCCATATCAGAATTGACGCATTCAACCTTTTCGCCTCTTACAAACACTCCTACTCCGGATTTCATATCTTTACTCCTTTCAATATACTCATAATACTCATACATCATCCATCCCTTCTTTACAAGACAACCTATTTTCACTTTTTCCCCTCCACAATCAACTGTGTAATATAGGATCCGCGGCCTTTTACAAGTATTCCAAAAATTGTTTTGGCGTAATCTCCGCCTCTCTTAAAATCTGTCGCAATAGTCCTCGTCCGATATCTTCGCCGCCATGCCGAGGCACCAAGGTAAAACGACCATCACGGCAATCTTCCTCTCATACACTAACGAATCGTTATCATTTCCATGCCCACAAAAAGCGGATCGTAAGCAAACTGATTTATTTTTTGACGATAACGAGGATTGGTTTTTGCCACCGAAAGGCAAAGTCGAATCGCTTCTCGTATACGTTGTCGCAATGCCGGCATAGTCTTCGCTTGCGTATGACACCCCGGCAACGCTGGTACCGATGCAACAAAAAAACCGTCTTCGTCGCGTTCGATAAGAACTTTATATTGATATGGCGATTGAACTTGTTTCATGTAATAAGTATATACGCCTCGCGCCTTCTTGACAAGAGCTGCGCAGCATCTATGTTGCGTTTCAAGCCAGAATTTAGCCACCAACATTGGATCAGACTTTTTCTTTCCCTACGCCCCCATGACACTTCTACTATTTTTTCCCCTCCACAATCAACTGGGCATCGGAAATGAAATCCATAATTTTCGTTTGTAACAAAAAATCCCGCGTGAGCGAGATTCTTTGTCCGGAGGCCGGTGGAGTTGAACCACACTCCGCAAAGCGGAGCCATTCGGGTATCAACCGATGATCAGAGCCGTCTGAGATCAGCCTCCTCGTGTCTCCGGTAACACGCATTATAAAAAAGACGGAAATAAAAAACAACTTCCTCGATTGAAGAAGTTGTTTTGTGCTTCACCAGACGGTGCCGCACCGATTGATACCCGAGATGGCTCTATTATAGCAAATCAAGATTTCTTGTCAACCGCCAGGGATGATCCGTTAAAGAGCTCATTTATTTTTTCCCTTCAATTATAAGTTGCGTAATACTGGCCGGAACTTCTTCGTAGTGGGAAAATTCCATGGTGTAGGATCCGCGGCATTACTTGATTCTCGCTTGTAATTTCTTATAAATTTTATCACGATGATCGATCATATGAATAGTCACGAGCGCTTTTTCATTTTCTATTCGGTAATCTTAAACTGCCATTCGCTCATGTAATCAAATACCGTATTGAGCTAATACGTCAATTAAATTTTTCACTTTGCCGATCTGTTTTGCGCGGATTGAACTTTTGAGTCTTCGAACGGCGTTCGATCTCAACGTCATTCCTTGATCAGGATCACTTAATATTTCCCGTAACGCCGCCATCACCTGCCGATGAACAACATCGCTCATTTTTTTATTTTGCATTACTTGCATGGTCATGCCCTCTTTATACACCCCCCACTCCTTCTTGACAAGAGTTTGATCAGTAATATTACGTCTTAATTATTTCTTCCCTTCGATGATGAGCTGTGCAATATTTTGCGGAACTTCTTCGTAGTGGGAAAATTCCATGGTGTAGGATCCGCGGCCTTCGGTGCGCGAGCGAAGAGCCGTCACATAGCCGAACATCTCGGCAAGCGGCACAAGGAATTTTATCACTTTTAAGTTAGCGCGATCGTCAATAGATTCAATCTTGCCCCTTCGGGCGGCAAGATCGCCGGTGGTGTCTCCCAAAAAATCATCCGGCACCACGACCTCGGCTTTCATGATCGGCTCAAGCAATATGGGTTTTGCGCGGCGCACCGCTTCTTTAAGCGCTATGGAGCCGGCAATCTTAAAAGCAATCTCGGAAGAATCCACCTCATGATAAGAACCGTCGTAGAGCGTCACTTGGATATCTACGAGCGGATAGCCGGCCATGACCCCGGACTCAAGCGTTTCCTTCACCCCCTTATTGACTGCCGGAATATATTCATTGGGAATGATGCCGCCCTTGATAGCATCCACAAATTCATACCCTTGGCCCCGATCGCACGGCGCTACTTTGAGCCATACATGCCCATATTGTCCGCGGCCGCCGGATTGGCGAATATATTTTCCTTCGGCTTCAGCCATGCCCTTGACTGTTTCTTTATAAGCCACTTGCGGCTTGCCCACGTTTGCTTCCACTTTAAACTCACGGCGCATGCGATCCACGATAATTTCCA
>CAYHZD010000011.1:0-15946 GCA_964361035.1 uncultured Candidatus Saccharibacteria bacterium | reverse complement strand
ACCACCCATGACGGGTGGTATTTTGTTATGTTGTTATTTAGGGGCTTGGCTAATAGCGATTCTGTCATTGCGAGCGAAGCGAAGCAATCCCATGGCTAGCACGTTTTCCTCTGGATTGCCGCGTCGCTACGCTCCTCGCAATGACAATACACAGCATTTCGTAATTCAAAGACAATTACACTTTGTCTCTATTTCTGGCTATGACAAAAACTGTCTAGACAAGTGGGTCCAGCTTACAATTCCCACAGCCGACAGCAACGAGTACGGCGGATACCGCGACGAGTACCAAAGCATTTGATTGTCTTTTCTCTCCCCGTTCGATATAATGAAAGCATGGACTCTCGAGAAGAGAAGATGAAGCAACTCAAGGAGTATTTCGAAAAACGCGCCGATGTCGTGATGGCATTTTTGTTTGGATCGCAGGCGGAAGAGCGGGCTCACGCAAGTTCCGATTGGGATATCGCGGTTTACTTTAAACCCGAAGGAGCGCGTGTGGAATGGGAAGAACACGGCAGAGAATATTCTGAAGAAGATCGGGTATGGAGCGATTGCGCGGATATACTGGGCACGGACCGGATCGATCTTATTGTCCTTAACCGTGCGTCTGCAACGCTTGCGGATGCCGCCATTGGCGGCATTTCCCTTGTAGAAAAGGATCGCAGCCTTTTTCTTGATTTTATGCTTCGCGTGTCGCGCGCGGCGGAAGATTTCCGTTTTTTTGTAAACGATTATTACCAAATCTATCAACGTTCCCGCTCTCTTGGCGTGCGTGACGCCGAACGCCTAGAGAGAATTATTCCGTTTTTAAGTGAACAAGTATCTCATTACGAAGAATTGGCGCGTATAACAGAAGAAGAATATACAAATGACTTTATGAAGCGCGGCGCGCTTGAACGATGGGTGGAGAATATTATGAACAGCGCCATTGATATTGCAAAAATTATCCTCGCCAGTGAAAAGCACCTCGTGCCGCAGGCGTATCGTGAGTCCATGAAGCAGGCCATATGGACTCTTCATTTGCCGGAAGAGTATGTGGAGTATCTTGATCGATGGGTGAAATTACGCAATGAATTCGCCCATGAATATATTGATATAAAATGGCAAAAAATTTCTCGGTTTATAAAAGAAAGTCGGCCCTATATTGAAAACTATATTGAGCAATCAAAAAAATTTCTTGCAACACATAAAGAAAAAGAGTAAGCTAAAAATATGAATCAAAATACAAAGGCATTTTTGATCGGTACGATTCTCGTTTTTCCGTTATTACTTTTACTCCTTCCACTCTTTTCTGTCTTTACCTTTGCCGGCTCATCCGACAATGTATCCGGCTGGGCGTGGTCGGAGCATATTGGCT
The DNA here is from genome assembly GCA_964361035.1 of uncultured Candidatus Saccharibacteria bacterium. Classification (GTDB taxonomy): domain Bacteria; phylum Patescibacteriota; class Minisyncoccia; order Ryanbacterales; family CAYHZD01; genus CAYHZD01. The sequence goes on along the minus strand of CAYHZD010000011.1, from coordinate 14,592 downwards.
GGATTAGTTTAAATAGCACCAATCAAGCAAGCGCGATTAATTACGGCGTCAATATCAACCCGGCCGATGGAAATTTTACCGGCTGGGCATGGTCCGAAAGGGTGGGCTGGTTGAGTTTTCAACCTACCGATGTAGTCGGATGTCCTGGAGGAGGGAGCTGTCAGGCGCGTCTTAATTTTTCTACGAACCAGGTTATCGGCTGGGCGCGATTTTTGGCCGGCAGCGGAGCGAGTGGATGGGACGGTTGGGTAAGTTTAAATTGTGTTAATCAAGCATGGTGTGGTACATCAAATTATAAGGTTACGCGGAGCAGTTCCTCGCTTACCGGCTGGGCATGGGGCGGCGTTGTGGTGGGATGGATTCAATTTTCCGGCTCCACCTTTACTTCTCAACTTAGTTCGGGCGTAAGCCAAGGAGCCACGATCACAGTAGAGGCAACAAATTTGGATGGCACGCGCTTTTTCGGTCCGCTTGCGGTCCAGATAACGGGACCCACTAATTTTACTACGACTGACGCTCCGCAAACCGTGGGTGTCGCGGCGGGATCTTATACATTAACATATCTTTCCGGCGGACCAGCTGGCGGAGGAGGCGTGATTGCAAATCCTAACCAATCTATCACGGCCGATCAGGGCAATAATCTCACGATAACATTTATTTATACAAATCCTCCCGCGCAGCCTGCTGATCCCGGTGGCGGAGCCGGCGCTCCCACGACATCACAGGTGACCGGGGACACGAGCTTTTTCTGTCCTTCTAATACGGTCAGATTCGTATGGTCTTATTCTGATCCGAATGGCAATCCGCAAGGCGCATATGATCTGGAGATTTACAATGACTCGGCCCTTACTTCTCTTCGATTCTCCACGGGCACGCGCGTTTCCCCCGATACATTTTATGTAAGCACTGCGGGCAGTATTCCTTTTAGTGGAACCTTCTGGTGGCGTGTGCGCGTGCGCGACAGCAACGGCGCATGGTCTGAATGGTCGCTTACGAATTCCTTTACCACGCCGCCCACGTGCATTGTGAATGATTTCTCGCTTGCAAGCTCTCAAGATATTTTCGTCAACATTGCCAAGCAGCAAGTAACGCGCCAAAAGCATCCTTTGATTCCTCTTGCCTCGGCACAACTTTTGGAGCGCTCTTCGTCTGCTACCATTACTGTTATTGTCCCCCCATTGGCGGTTTTTACCGATCCCGTTTCGTTTTCCGTAGTACCTCCGCCGCCAACCGGTTTTTGCACCGGATCCCAAATACTTGGATTGCCGGTTGGCGCAAGTGTCGTATTTAGCCCCACGCCTCTTACCCAAACCCAGTACAGTAGCGGCACCCAATTTTATGTGGAAGTTCTCGACACCACGCCGGAAGGCATCTATTGTATCGATGTGCGCGGACAAGGAGGCAGTCCGATTCTTGTGCGCGATATACGCGTGTTGCTTTCTGTTATTTTGAAGGATCCCCGATTTAAGGAATTTTAGTGCGAGAAACTAGAAGCTAGAAAATAGAAAGTAGAACATAGAAGTATGAAGTATGGAAGAAATACCGCAGGAATTTTCAAAAAAAGAATTACGCCACGTACGAAGAGAAGAACGGCGCACCATTGATGGGCAGGCGCTCAAGAAAAAAAAGATGATGCGCATGTTGTGGTGGGTTTTTGGCATTGCGTTGGCCGGGGCGCTTACGGGCGGCATTGTCTGGGCGATTGTGGCAAACAAGCCCGAGCCTCTTGGCGACGATTTTTCGCGCGCCATTGAGTACGAAGGAGCAACTCATGTTAAGGAAGGAGAAAAAGTAACGTATCAATCAAATCCGCCAACATCGGGTGATCATTGGCCGGATCCCTTGCGCGATGGTATTTATGATACCGAGAAGCCCGACGAAGCCGTGGTACATAGCATGGAGCACGGAAGAATATGGATTTCCTATCGGCCGGATATTTCTGATACTACAAAAGAACAATTACGCGCTCTTGCAAAACGCGAAGCGTATGTGGTGATGACGCCGAGGCCCGAAAACGATACGGATATTGCGCTTGCCGCGTGGAATCGGCTTGACGCCTTGGGCGAAGAGGAATTCAATGAAAAGAGAGTCCGGGATTTTGTGAGGCGCTATCGCGATAAAGGTCCGGAACACGTGCCGCAGATGATGGGGAAGACTTATTAGAAAATAGAAGCTAGAAAATAGAAAATAGAAGTGTGGAGACGAAATCATTTAGAGATTTGATTGTTTGGCAGAAGTCGCGTGATTTAGCAGTCGTCATCTATCAGCTGACCGATGAATTTCCAAAATCGGAATTATATGGATTAACAAGCCAAATGCGACGAGCAGTAATATCTATTTCCTCTAACATCGCGGAGAGCTATCATAGATTTCACCGAAAAGAAAAACAACAATTTTTGGCAGTTGCTTTTGGTTCTGGTTCAGAATTGGAAAGCCAGATAGAGATTGCAAAAGTTTTATTTTCTAAGTTAGACTATAGGAAGGCCGAAGAATTGCTCTCGGAAATAATGAAGATTCTCAACCATTTTTTGCAAAAATAATTCTATTTTCTATTTTCTAGCTTCTATTTTCTATTTCATGTACGATCTCATTATTATCGGCGGAGGGCCTGGCGGGGTAGCCGCCGGTGTCTATGCCGCGCGAAAAAAAATAAAAACGCTTTTGATCACCGAATCATTCGGCGGACAATCCATTGTGTCGGCCGACGTGCAAAATTGGATTGGCACAAAATCCGTCTCCGGCTTTGATTTAGCAAAGATGCTTGAGGATCATGTGCGGGCATATGAAAAGAAAGAAGGCAACGATCACGGCTCTGTTGAAATTCGTTCACCGGCATTGGTGAGCGCGGTGCGGGAAATTCCTCATGGGTTTGAAATTATCACAGACAAAGGAGAAAAACTTGAAACAAAAACGATCATTTTAACGAACGGATCGCGTCGCCGCAAACTTGGCGTGCCGGGGGAAAAAGAGTTTGAAGGCAAGGGGGTTGCTTATTGTTCCACCTGCGATGCCCCTCTCTTTAGCGGTAAAATCGTAGCGGTGGTCGGGGGAGGCAACGCGGGGCTTGAGGCGGTGGTGGATCTTTTCCCTTATGCCGAAAAAATATATTTGTTAGAATATGGAGAAGCGTTGAAAGGCGATCCGGTCACCCAAGAGCGCGTCAAAAACGGACCGAAGCCGGTAGAAATTATCTTAAATGCGCAAACGGAAGCGATTCTTGGCGAAAAATTCGTGAATGGTTTACGCTACAAAGACAGAAGAGCGGGAGAGTTAAAAGAGTTTGTTCTTGATGGTGTATTTGTGGAGATCGGCGCCACCCCCAATTCCGATATGGTAAAAGATTTGGTAGCATTAAATAAGTATGGCGAGGTGGTCATTGATTCCAAAACCGGCAAAACATCGAAAGAGGGCATCTGGGCCGCCGGCGATGTATCTGATGATCCGTTTAAGCAGAACAATATTTCGGCAGGGGATGCGGTGAAAGCAGCGCTGTCGTGTTATCAGTACTTATTAGAAAATAGAAAGTAGAAAATAGAATTATGAAACTTGCCATCAATGGTTTCGGAAGAATAGGGCGCATTTTCTTCCGCCAAGCATATCAACAGCCCGATATTGATATCGTGGCTATTAACGATCTCGGCAGCAAAGAGAATCTTTTGTATTTGCTCAAGTATGATTCCGTCTATGGCAGATATGATAAAAATCCAAAAGATATTCAGTTTTTTCAAGAAAAAAATCCCGCCAATTTGCCATGGGGCGATTTGGGTATCGAGGTGGTGGTGGAATCAACGGGGGTGTTTACGTCGTACGAAACAGCAAAAGCGCATTTGGATGCGGGAGCGAAACGCGTGGTTATTTCGGCGCCGGCAGACGGCGAGGTGGAAACGACGCTTGTCGGCGTCAACGACGATAAATTCGCAAACGCGAAACCCATCACATGCAATGCCTCCTGCACCACGAATTCGGTGGCGCCGGTGCTCGCGATTCTCCAAGAGCATTTTGGTGTTGAAAAAGCGGGTATGATCACCGCGCACGGCTATACCGCAAATCAAAATCTTGTTGATGGACCCAATGAGCGGGATATGCGCCGGGGCAGGGCTGCGGCCGTCAATATCGTGCCGTCCACCACCGGTGCGGCGAAAGCTGTTATTCAGTCGCTGCCAATGTTGGAAGGAAAATTCGATGCCACTGCAATTCGGATACCCACCGTTACTGGCTCATTAAGCGTCGTAACTGCCCTTTTAGGAAAAAAAACATCCGTGGAAGAAATAAATACCATTTTTGAACATGCCGCAGCTGAATCTCGTTGGGCCAACGTATTAAAAACTACACGCGACCCCATTGTTTCTACTGACATCATCGGCGAGCCGTACGGCGCCATTATTGATCTTACGCTCACGAAAGTCATCGGCGGCAATCTCGTAAAAGTGTTTTCGTGGTACGACAATGAGTGGGGATATTGTGCCACGCTCCTGAAGCATGTAGAAGCACTGAGGCAATTGTTATAAAAATATATCTTTGGTTTTTGATTTATGATAATCCATTTTGCCGCCGATCATGCCGGATTTGAACTCAAGCAAAAACTTATCAGTTTTTTGCGTGAGAAAAATTATGAGGTCAAAGACCACGGCGCTTTCGCATACAATGAAAGGGACGACTATCCGGATTTCATGCATCCGGCCGCCAAGGCGGTAGCCGCAGATCCGGAGCATCATCGGGGGGTTTTTATCGGCGGCTCGGGACAAGGAGAGGCAACGGTGGCTGCGCGCTATCCGGGGGTGCGCATCGCCCTTTGCGATGATGCCGAGCGGCCGGAAGAAAAAGCAAAAACATGGCGTGAACACAATGATTCTAACGTGCTCGCCATCGGCGCGCGATTTGTCTCCGAAGATATTGCGAAAAAAGTTCTCATTACTTGGCTTGAGACGCCATTTTTAGGAGAGGAGAGACACGAACGGCGTATTGCAAAGATTGATAGAATATGATATACTTTTTTATATGAAACGATATATAAAGACACCTTTTATTGATGTGAAAAAATACGGTGGCAAACAAGTAGCTATTATTGATGGTAACATTATTGCCACCGGAAAAACACTTACGGAAGTGATCGGGAAAGCAAGAAAATATGCTCCCCAAAAACCTCTCCATGAGATACGGATTTTTTCTGTCCCAAAGACGCTCTCGGTAATTTATCATGTCTAACAGTATTGTTTTTCCTTACGGGATTACTCTTCAAGAAAACAATAAAATAAGCCTTTTTCCTGCAGCGGAAGTAGGTTTTTTTAATGCAAAAGGAGAATTACTTACCCTCCTGTTACTTATTGATTCGGGAGCAACTATTTCTGCTCTTCCTAAAAGCGACGCGGCTGTGTTCGGTATTATTGCTGAAAAAGGCATCCCTATCCTTATTGCGGGCATAGGAAAGGATATGGTGGAGGGATGGCAACATACTATAAAAGTCAAACTCGGGAAAAAAATAATAATGATACCTTTTCTTTTTCTGGATAATGATTTTGCGCCACGTTTGCTTGGCCGCGCAGGATTCTTCGAAAAACATCTCGTTATTTTTGAGGAACAAAAACGCAGAAGCGGAGTAATGCCTGTTGTTGCAAAAGAAGCGAGATTGGTCAGTAATATAGTAGATAAATTGATGGAATAATCTGACCGTGATATTTGTGTTTTATATTTTTATCTTGCTATACTGGAAGTATGGACAATGTTTCCATTCTAAAGTTTTTGCAAGCTAAAGGATTGCTTTCGCAAAGCGACGCGCATGAAATTGAAGAGACGCTGCGCACGAAAACGAGCTCGCTGGAGGAATTATTGAGCGGATATGGTTTAAGCGACGAACATTTCGTGGAAGCAAAGTCTGAATTGCTCGGTATTCCCGTAAAAAAGCTGGAAAATAGAAAAATTCCCTTTGAGATTTTAAAAAACGTGCCGGAGGAATCGGCGCGGCACTATCAATTTGTGCCGCTCAATATCAAAGAGGGTATTTTAGAAATTGGCATGGTGGCGCCCGAAAATCTGGAAGCGAGAGAAGCCCTGCAATTTATCTCATCGCATTTGAAGATGCCGTTTCGCATTTTTCTTATTTCTCGTTCTGATTTTGAGGGAGTGTTGAAAGAATATGGCGGACTTGGCGGCGAAGTCACGAAAGCGCTTGGTGAAATAGAAGAAGAAACAGTCAAAGAACGAGAGATGATTGTCGGACCATCGGGCGAAGTTCTTTTGGGTGATCAAATACGCGAAGAAGCGCCCATCAGCAAAATGGTGGCGGTTATTTTGCGCCACGCGCAGGAGGGGCATGCTTCGGATGTCCATATTGAACCGGGCGAACGCCAATTGCGCGTGCGATTTCGCGTGGATGGCGTTCTCTACACAAGCATTATTTTGCCCATGAAAGTGCATGAATCCATCATCTCGCGCATCAAAGTGATGACAAATATGAAAATTGACGAAAAGCGCGTGCCGCAGGATGGCCGTTTTCGTGCTCGCATCGGCACTACCACTATTGATTTTCGCGTCTCCACGTTTCCTACGTATTTTGGCGAGAAAGCCGCGATTCGTATTTTAGATCCGGGGGTCGCACAACGTTCGCTGGAGGAATTAGGGATGGAAGGGCGCAATCTCGAACTCATTAAAAAAGCCATTGATCGGCCCTACGGCCTCATTCTGCTTACCGGCCCCACCGGATCCGGTAAATCTACGACGCTTTACGCCATTTTGCGCATGCTTAATGATGTCAAGCGCAATGTGGTAAGTCTGGAAGATCCGGTGGAATACTTTATTGATGGGGTAAATCAATCACAGGTACATCCGGAGATTCATTATACGTTTGCAAGCGGCATACGCAATGTGTTGCGACAAGATCCGGACGTGATAATGGTCGGTGAAATTCGCGATAAAGAAACCGCCCAGCTTGCCATTCATGCCGCACTCACCGGCCATTTGGTGTTCTCCACGCTTCATACGAATAATGCCATTGGTGTTATTCCGCGACTCATCGATATGAGCGTGGATCCCTTTTTAATCCCCGCCACCCTCTCACTTGCCATCGCCCAGCGGCTTGTGGCGACTCTTTGCCCCGCGTCACGCAAAGAAGTGCCGATCCAAGGTATTCTTGCCGAAGAAGTAAAGGAAAGTCTTAAAGGAATTCCCTCTCACCTGCGCGCACATGTGCCGGACACCAAGGTTATTTATCAGGCGTTGCCTTCTCCGATGTGCCCGAAAGGCATACGAGGAAGAATAGGGATTTTTGAATCACTGGAGATGACAAGAGAACTTGAAACAATTCTTTTAACGAATCCCTCCGAGCAGGCGATCGCCGATGAAGCGCAGCGTCAGGGGATGATAACCTTGCGCCAAGACGGGATCCTTAAAGTATTGCAAGGCAAGGTTGGGCTTGAGGAATTGTCAAAGGTTGTGATATCATAACGACATGGGCAGAGGTTTTACCATTATTGAATTATTGATCGTCATGGCATTGATTGCTCTGCTTGCCTCTCTCGTGTTAGCGACGATTGGCAGCACGCGGGAGCGATCACGCGACGCGCGGCGCGAAGCCGACATCAAAGAAATCCAAAACGCCCTCGATTTATATTCGGTCACTAATCGCGCCTTTCCGATATGTGCTTCCGAAGTCGTCATTAATGGAGAGAGTGATTGCCTTTCTGTGCAGTTGATTGCTGTCGGCGCAGCGGGGCAAGTAGCCACTGATCCATCAGGAAAAGCAAGCGGCGTATGCGGAAACCCCGCCAACTACGTCTATTGCTATGTTTCGGATGGCAGAACGTATGAATTGCGTTATAATTTGGAAACGAGTTCCATCCCAGGCAAATTAACAGGATGGCAACCACCCGTAAAACCATAAATGTATGGAAGCACAAAAAAACACAGGAAATCATAAGAAGATCCTCATTGTCGATGATGATGTATTCCTTCTCGACATGTATACTATTAAGTTTAGGGAGGCTGGTTTTGAAGTTGATTTTGCTACCGAAGGGCAGAGCGCAAAAGAAAAGATGATCAAAAACCACTACGATGTTATTTTGTTGGATATTGTCATGCCCAATCTTGATGGGTTTTCCCTTCTTAAGGATTTGCAGCAAGAAAAGGACGAGATGAAAAAGACCGTTATTATTTATCTGACGAATCTCGGCCAGAAAGAAGATATTGAGAAAGGTCTCTCCTTCGGGGTGGATGATTATATTATTAAGGCACACTTTACGCCATCAGAGGTGGTGGCGAAAGTGGAGGAGCTTCTTAAAAAGAAATTAACCTAATTTCTAATTACTCTAATTAACCTAAACAATGACCAAGCACCAAATCCCAATATCTAAAATTTTTAGACATTAGATATTTATCATTGGGATTTGTTTAGAAATTAGACATTAGGAATTAGAAATTTTAAACATGGACTATCAATCTCATTTTTTCAATCTTATAGAAACGGTGATTAGAGAAAACGCCTCTGATCTCCATATCACGGTTGGTCGCCATCCGTCCATTCGTATTGCCGGCGAGCTTATTGAATTGAGCAAGGAGGAAGTAATAACACCCGAGATCGCCGAAGGACTGATTAGCGCCATGCTTTCCGCCGAAGAAAAGAAACGTTTTGAAGAATACTATGAACTCGATTTTTCATACTCTTACGAATCTAAGGCGCGGTTTCGCGTCAATGTATTTCGTCAGCGCGGCATGCCGGGAGCGGCCTTGCGCGTGGTACCGGCAAAAATTCGCACTATCGAAGAATTAAATTTGCCTCCGGCGCTGCTTGAATTTATCCGAAAAGAACAAGGATTTTTTCTGGTAGTGGGTCCTACGGGCCACGGCAAAACTACTACCCTTGCCGCTCTTATTGATTTTATTAATCACGAACATGCCGAGCATATCATTACGATTGAAGACCCCATTGAATACTTATTTGCGTCGGATCGCTCTATTGTGGATCAGCGCGAGGTGCGTACCGATACGCGCGATTTTAAAACCGCTCTTCGGTCCATGTTTCGCGAGGATGTCAATGTCGCAATGATCGGCGAGATGCGCGATTACGAAACAATGGCTACTGCGGTAACTGCGGCCGAAACCGGCCACCTTATTTTATCTTCACTGCATACCAACAACGCTTCGCAAACGATTGACCGCATTATTGATAGTTTTCCGGGCGGCCAGCAGAATCAAATTCGCGCCCAGCTTTCTAATACGTTGCTTGGCGTATTTTCCCAGCGTCTGCTTCCGCGCCAGAGCGGAGGCCGTATTCCGGCTTATGAATTGATGATTGTCAATAGCGCTGTACGCAATCTGATTCGAGAAAATAAAGTCCACGAGATTGATCTGGTCATTGATACCAGCTCGCAAAACGGCATGGTAAGTTTGAACAGATCATTACTCGACTTAGCGCGTAGAGGAGAGGTGAGTATGGAGGTGGCCGCCGCTTATTCCTTGAATCCACAAGAATTTCAGCTCCTTGCTCGCTGACGCTCGCAAAATTTTATGGAATATAATTATCAAGCTCGAACCCCGGAAGGCGAAAAACGCGATGGTATTATTGATGCCATAAGCCAGGAAGCCGCATTGGCATCTCTTCAACGCAGGGGTTTGATTGTGATTAATCTCGAGCCGGCTGAAGCAAGTACGGCGTGGTATCAACGACCATTTTCGTTTTTCAGTGAGGTTTCCCAAAAAGAAATTGTGATACTCTCTCGTCAGCTTGCCACCCTTTTTGAAGCAAAGGTGCCGGTCGTGGTGGCATTGCGTACTCTTTTGAGCGGGATTAACTCACCCATCTTGCAGCGCGAGATGGCGAGTCTTTTAGACGAAGTGCAGGGAGGTATGCCGCTCTCGCAAGCCATGGAGCGACATCCTAAAGTATTTTCTCCTTTTTTTTTCAATATGGTGCGCTCGGCCGAAGAATCGGGAAAGCTTGACGAAACATTTCGTTATCTTGCCGATTATCTTGAGCGTTCGTATGAATTAACATCGAAGGCAAAAAATGCGCTTATTTATCCGTCTTTTATTTTAGTGGCCTTTTTTGGCGTGATTATTTTGATGTTTACCGTCATTGTGCCGCGGCTCGTGACTATTTTTGAAGAAACCGGCCAGACACCGCCTGTCTATACGAAAGTTATTATTCTTTTTAGCATGTTTATTGTGAATTATGGCTATGTGTTGTTGGGATTACTGGCGGCAGGCGTGATAGCGCTTTTGCGATTTGTGCGCACGGAGCGCGGCCGCTTTGCGCTTGGCAGAGCGCAGATTTCTTTTCCGGTGATCGGTGAGCTCTATCGCAAGATTTATCTTGCGCGGTTTGCCGATAACTTCCATACCCTCATCGCGGGGGGCATTCCCGCCGTGCGCGCGCTCCAGATAAGCGGTGAAGTGGTGGGCAACGTCATTTATCGATCTATTATTCAAGAAGCGGCTGAAGCGGTGCGCGGCGGATCCACCATCGCCGATGCCTTCTCGCGCTACGAAGAAATTCCTCCTTTGCTCCAGCAGATGATACGTATTGGCGAAGAAACCGGCAAATTGGATCAAATTTTGAGTTCCCTTACGCGATTTTATCGCCGAGAGGTTGATAGTGTCATAGAAAGTCTTATTTCCCTTATTGAACCCGCTCTTATTATTGTGTTAGGATTAAGTGTAGGGATTGTAGTTGCGGCAATTTTGGTGCCGCTCTATAATATTAGTGGGACAATATAATCGAGGAAAGGTCGTTATCAATGAGAAATTAGAAAATAGAAATATAATGGATAAATCAGCCTTTAAACCTAAAGGGTTTACGCTTATCGAATTATTGGTCGTTATTGCCATTATTGGTATTTTGGCTTCCATCGTATTGGCATCACTCAATAGCGCGCGCGTAAAGTCACGTGATGCGCGCCGCGTGGCGGATATTAAACAAATTCAAATCGCCTTGGAACTTTATTTTGATGCAAATGGGGAGTATCCAACAGCAATCAGTGGCACCAATCTCGCTCCTGCTTATATACCTGTTTTGCCTGCTGACCCCGTAGGAGGTGGAGCCGTGGCCTATCCTTATGGAGCTTACGAAACGACCACGCATCCGCCAGCACTTGGAAATGATTGTACCACAGCAGCAGAAACGTGTGTTTCCTATCATATTGGCGCCAGTCTTGAAGAAGGTACGAATCCTGCCCTATCCTCTGATTTGAATGTGGATTCTACCGTAGGAATTGCGATCAATGGCACAGATATTACGGGATGTTTGAATGAAGCAGCTCGCTTTTGCTACGACGTCCGTCCGTAATGTTGAGAATCTAGAGATGATTGTTTTTCTGCTCGGTTTGATTGTCGGCAGTTTCTTGAATGTCGTGATAGTGCGAGAAGGCACCGGGAAATCGGTTTTCAAAGGCCGTTCCCGGTGTTTTGCGTGTGGGCATGTGTTGGCATGGTATGAACTGATCCCGCTTGTTTCTTTTGTCATACAAAAAGGCCGCTGTCGCGCGTGCAGCGCAAAAATTTCCTGGCAGTATCCCATTGTTGAATTTTTAACTGGTCTCATATTTGTTGGTATTTGGTGGAAAGCTCAACAAAATTTTCAATTTTCAATTTTCAATTTTCAAACTATTTTCTATTTTCTATTTTCTATTTTCTTAATTTTAATTGCCGTTTACGATTTCCGCACCAAAATCATTCCTGATCGTTTTGTCTATCCCTTGATTGTCCTCGGTTTTTTCTATTCTATTTTCATCGCGTATCATTTGCCATCTCCTATTCCTCATATATTCAATGATATGCTTGCCGCCGTCAGCGCCGCCGGATTTTTCGCACTCCTTTGGTTGATCTCGCGCGGCCGATGGATCGGTTTTGGCGACGCAAAACTCACCCTCGGCCTGGGCTTTTTCTTGGGCTGGCCACTGATTCTTGGAGCGCTTCTGTTTGCGTTTTGGAGTGCAGCGCTTGTCGGTATCGGGCTTATGATAGGGAGGGGGTATAGCCGTAAAAGCGAGATTCCATTCGGACCCTTTTTAGCGCTTGGCGCGTTTGCGGCATTTTTGATTGGCGAGAGGGTATTGATATGGTATATTAATGTGGTATGATTGAATTATGCAAAAATCAAAATTATTGACGATAGCGCTGATTGTCGGTGTACTCATCATTTTTTTTGCCTTCCGGGGCAGATTGCCTCAACAAAATCAAACAGAGGGCAAGGAAATCACGGTGATTATTGACTACGGCAATGGCACGATGCGGCGATTTCAAGGCGACGGCATTGCATTCATGAAAGACGAAAATGCGTGGAGTGTCTTGCAGCGGGCCGCGGCAAGCGCGAGCATTCCGCTAGAGGTTGCAAGTGGATTTTATCCTACGGTCATCAATGGCAAGCACAATGGAGAAGAAGGCAAGCGCTGGGCGCTCTATGTCAATGGCGAGCGGCAGATTAATAACGCACCTCTTGAAGTCGTTATCAAAAAAGGGGATGAGGTGGTATGGAGGTTCGAATGAAAGAGTCCAACATTCAGCAAAATGGTTTCACCATTTTTGAGATGATTGTGGCGATCGGCATTTTTTCCGTGGTGGTTACGATCGCGGTTTCCTCAATGCTGATTTTGACCAACAGTGAAAGGAAAGCAATTACCTTACAGAATACGCAAGATAATCTTCGATTCGCTCTGGAAGCTATGGCAAAAGAAATGCGTACCGGCGAGAATTTTTCTTCCGGCTGCGCGATCGGCTGCACTTTCATCAATTATCGCACGGCGCGGGGCCAGACAGTCTCTTATCGTTTTAACCAAACAAGCAAAGTGATCGAAAAAGCATCGACTGGTTCCGGCTGCAGCACGCCGTTTCCAGAAAATTGTTATTTCCCGTTTACCTCCACGGAAGTTATCATTGATATATTATTATTTTACGTAACGGGTGTTGCTAATGATAATCTTCAGCCGAAAATAACCATTGTGCTTCAGGCCTCCACACCCGGCACCGAGCGCACCAAGTCGCGCCTTCGGCTGCAAACAACGGTTTCGCAACGGCGATTGGATACCTAACTATGAATCGAGGCATCGCGCTTCTTTTTACCCTGCTCATCATCAGTGTTGCCGTCTCGCTTTCCATCGGGGTATTTAATATTATCGTGGGTGAGCTGGAAATCGGCGAAGGCGCTCGGGAATCCACCGAAGCGTTTTACGCGGCAGATTCGGGCGTGGAATGTATACTCTATTGGGACTTAAAAGAGCATGCTTTTGTGTTTAACCAAGAAAAAGCGATTACCTGCGCAAATATAAGTTTTGCCAATAAATTTGCCAGAACCTCGGTTGCTGATTATCGCGGCGGCGGTCCGGCAACCGTTTATACGGGGCCCGCATGTCCCGCCGGTGACGCGCTCATCTTGGGTAACGGTTCTTGCGCGACACTCAAAGTGATCAAATTCACCAGCGGCGCTTCGCGTCTTGAGTCTCTTGGAGAAAATACCAGCAATCCTGCCGTCACGCGCGTAGTTCAGCGCGGCATTGAAGTCAATTACTAATATGAACGCGCAAGAGGCAAAAAAGAGGATTGAAAAGCTCAAAAAAGAGATCAATCATCATCGGTATCTTTATCATGTTTTGGATAGAGAGGGAATTTCGGATGCCGCACTCGATTCACTCAAACACGAATTAAAAAAATTAGAAGATGCATTTCCGCAATGGGTAACACCTGATTCGCCTACCCAGCGTGTCAGCGGCAAACCCTTAAAAGAATTTAAAAAAGTCACGCACACACGGCCAATGCTTTCGTTGGAGGATGCCTTTTCATTGGAAGAACTTCAGGCATGGTTTGAACGCATCAGTAAAGTAGCAACCATTCCGGAAAATTTTTTCTGCGAAGTGAAATTCGATGGGCTTGCGATCAGTTTGATGTATGAAAAAGGGATCTTGCAAGAAGCTTCCACGCGTGGCGACGGCAGAGTAGGCGAAGAGGTTACGCAGAATATTAAAACAATCGAGTCGGTTCCTTTGAGTCTTGATGCAAAAGGCGCTTTTGAAGTGCGCGGCGAGGTCGTTATGACCAAAAAGGTGTTTGAAGAAGTCAACCGCGCTCAAGAGAAAGCGGGGCTTAAAACCTATGCAAATCCGCGCAATCTGGCGGCCGGGTCCGTGCGCCAGCTTGATCCGGCGATCACGCGCAGCCGTAAACTGGAATTTTACGCGTATGATCTTTTTGGCGACGAGGCGCCCGCCACGCACGCGGAAAAACACGCGCTTTTAAAAAAGCTTGGATTTAAGACCGATCGGTTTGCCAAAAAAACGGCACGCGTGCGCGATGTTGAGTATTTTCATAACGCTATCGAAGAGAGGCGCGAGAAGCTCCCATATCATATTGATGGCATTGTCGTAACGATACATGCGGTGAGTGATTTTGAAAAACTCGGGGTGGTGGGCAAGGCGCCGCGGGGCGCCATTGCGTATAAATTCGCGTTGGCGGAAGCAACGACGAGAGTAAAAGATATTATCGTGCAGGTGGGGAGAACCGGCGTGCTTACGCCGGTAGCGATACTTGAGCCGGTGGAAATCGGAGGAGTTACAGTCTCGCGCGCGACTCTTCACAACAAAGAGCAAATCAAAAAACTTGGTATTAAAATAG
>CAYHZD010000010.1:0-16516 GCA_964361035.1 uncultured Candidatus Saccharibacteria bacterium | reverse complement strand
TTTACGCCGCCACCGCGGGTGGATTCGGCCATTATTAAAATTTTTGATATTTCCGGCACGTTTTTCGAAAAGCATCATATCACGCCGGAGCAATTGTTTTCTCTCTCGCGCCGCGCGTTCGCGCAAAAACGTAAAATGCTTTCCAATTCAATCGGCCTTACGGGCGATACACGCCGACCGCAAGAACTTTCGTTGGAAGATTGGGCTTGCCTTACGGCGAGGCAGGCCGCCATTGCAAAGGTATGAAAAATACGCTATAATATATCATATGTGGGAATTTTTACGCAGTATTATAGTTGCGTTGTTGATTGTTGTTCCGATCCGCGCATGGGTAGCGCAGCCATTTATCGTGCAAGGCAATTCTATGCTGCCAAATTTTCATAGCGGTGAATATCTTATTATTGATGAATTTTCATATCATTTCCGTGAGCCCGAGCGTGGCGAAGTGGTAGTATTTCGCTATCCTCGCCAGCCGTCTCAATTTTTTATCAAGCGCGTCATTGGACTCCCGGGCGACATGATCGAAATTCGTGATGGTTCCGTGTATCTCAACGGTCAGATTTTTTCTGAAACATATCTTTCCGATGAGTTTGCCACGACCCCGAACAGCACGTATACGCTTGGGGTTGACGAATATTTTGTTTTAGGCGACAATCGGCAGGCGAGTTCGGATTCTCGCGTGTGGGGAAGCCTCAAAGAGCACTTTATTGTTGGCCGGACACTTTTGCGGCTTTGGCCCTTTACCCAGCTGGGAATATTGTGATAAATATATGAAAAAAGCAAAAGAATTGGCGTCTTCGCTTAAGGGGATGCACGATATATTGCCCGAAGAAGAGCGTTATTATGCGCACATATTGGGTGTCGCGCGTGATATCGCGGAATGGTATGGATTTCAGACGATTGCATTGCCTCATCTCGAAAAAACTGATCTTTTCGAGGCCTCGGTGGGAGAAGCAACGGATATTGTGGAAAAACAAATGTACAGTTTTCACACCAAAGGAGGTGATGCGGTGACCCTGCGGCCGGAAGGTACGGCCCCGGTTACGCGGGCTTATTTGGAGCATGGCATGCACACGCTTCCGCAGCCGGTAAAACTTTTTTATAGCGGCGCCTTTTTTCGCCATGAAAATCCGCAAGCGGGCAGAAAGCGGGAATTTTATCAAGCGGGACTCGAAATAGTGGGCGATACGGAACCAATTAATGACGCGCTCGTCATACGCCTCTTTTTTCTTATCGCCCGCGAACTCGGCATACCGTTAACGTTCGCTTTAAATAGTATAGGCGATCAGGAGTGCCGGCCCGCGTACCGCAAAGATCTTACGGCGTATTATCGGCGGCATCTTGCGCGTTTGTGCGGAGACTGTCGGCGGCGTTTTAAAATCAATCCGTTTCGGCTGTTGGACTGCAAAGAAGAGACATGCCGTGCCATTCGCGAACGCGCGCCAAAAATGATAGAACGCCTCTGCGAACCCTGCAAGCGTCATTTTGATGAAGTAAAAGAATTTCTTGATGCCGTTCATGTGCCGTATGAAATAGATCCATTTTTGGTGCGCGGTCTTGATTATTATACGCGCACGGTTTTTGAATCCTTTGTGAGCGACCACGAGTCCGCCGATTTCGCGCTTGCGTCCGGCGGGCGCTATGACGGTCTTGCAAAAGCGCTCGGATCGAGCCGAGAGGTGAATGCGGTAGGAGGGGCTATGGGTGTTGATCGGTTCGTGGAGATTATGCATGCGCGCGAGGCGCGGGATAAAAAAGTATTGATAAAAAAAGAAATGCCGCTGGTGTTTGTGATCCAGCTCGGCCAGACCGCCAAGAAGAAACTTTTTGGATGGATTGAGGAGTTTCGTCGAGCGGGATTGCCGGTCGTGCATTCGCTCTCTCGCGATTCTCTGAAAGCCCAGCTGAAATTGGCGGATCGTATGAATACGCCGTGGACGGTGATGGTGGGTCAAAAAGAAGCGCTTGACGGCACGGCTATTATTCGCGACATGATATCCGGCGAGCAGGAAACGGTGCCGCTTACGAAATTAGTCTTTGTGTTGAAAGGAAAAATAAAAAAGAAATAATATGGTAGAAGTACGACGTCGTGAGAGAGAATCAACGGGATCGCTTCTTCGGCGCTTTAACAAAAAAATTCAGCGCTCCGGTATTTTGTTGCGCGCACGCGCGTTGACATCACATAAGCGCGCCAAATCAAAACTACGCGTGCGACGCGATGCATTAAAACGCCAAGCGGCGCGCGCACATTACGCGAAATTAGAAAAGCTCGGCAAGCTTGAAGAAAAGCCACACACACGAAGACGATGAATATGGCTCGGGCATTGCATTTTGCTTTTTGTCTTAATCCCCATTCGTCGCCCCGCAGCGGCGGGGCTCCTCACAGGCGAGCCCTACGACAAAAAGAAAATGCAATGTCTCTCGCCATTTGATATATCAGAAATATGAATCTTCTCGAAGAACTCAAAAAAGCCATGAAAGCCAAGGACGCCGAGCGGCTCTCGGTGCTCCGTATGCTGCAAGCGGCCGTCAAAAACCAAGAAATTGAGCTTGGCAAGAAAGAAACGGGGCTCTCGCAAGAAGAATTCGCCCAAGTCCTCAAAAAAGAAATAAAAAAACGCACCAAAGCCATCGAACAATTCAAAATCGGCAATCGCCAGGACCTTGCCGACCAATACGAACGGGAAATTAAGATACTTGAAGGACTTTCCTCATAACTTTTTTGACTCTTTTTTGTTGCGCGTGGTATCGTGATAGTATGCGGCGACAATATGTGATCACCGGGATCGATATGGGATCGCAAACGATACGCGTTGCGGTCATGGGATGGAGCCGCGGTATGGAAGTACCGCGCTTATTAAGTTTGGTAAAACGGCCTGCGGCGGGCATCAAGCGCGGCGCGGTTGTCGATCCTGACATCGCGGCCCAAGAGCTTCGCAAAGCGCTCCATGAGGTGAAAAAAACTATTGGTATACGCTTAGATCATGCTTATCTTGCTCAAGGAGAGGCGCGTATGAATATGCATGTAGCGCGCGGGACCGTGGCGGTAGCGCGGCCAGACGGCGAGATTACCGCCGAAGACGTGCGCCGCGTCATTGCTTCCTCTGAAGACGCTCTCCCGCGATTTTCCAACCGCGAAATTCTTCATACATTCCCAAGATTTTTTCATGTGGATCGTGATCTTTTCGTGCATGATCCCGTGAGTATGAATGGCATGAAGCTCGAGGTGGAGACCCTCTTTGTCTCGACATTTGCTCCGCATGTGCGCGGTTTGGTGCGTGTCGCGGAGGCCGCTGGCATTATGCCCGACAACGTGATTGCAAGCGTATTGGCGTCCGCACAGGTTCTTCTTTCCAAGAAACATCGCGAAATCGGTTGTTTATTGTTGGATATCGGCGCTGATGTTACCAACGTGAGCGTATGGGAAGAAGGAAAACTCTATTCGTTCGAAGTGATCCCTTTAGGTTCCGGCCACATCACGCAAGATATCGCGCTTGCATTTCAAATTGACGTCGACACCGCCGAAAAAGTAAAACGCGCGCACGCTTCCCTGATGGAAGATGGCTCTACACCGTATGAGATTCGTTTGGCGGAATTTCGTACGCGTCACCAGTCAGCGAATGGCGGCAGCAAGCATCAGGAAGAACACGCCGATGAAGTTATTTCGCATCGCAAGTTGCAGGAAATTGTAGCCGCACGCTTGAGCGACATTTTTGAATTAGCTGATAAACATTTAAAAAAGGTGGGGCGCTCCGAGCTTTTGCCAGGCGGGGTCGTGCTTGCCGGAGGGGGAGCGCGCATCGGCGGACTCTTGGCTTTGGCGCGCCGTGAGTTGCGCTTGCCGGTAGAATTCTGCGAGGCGCAAACAGATCTTTTTGAAGATCCTCAACGTCTCTTTGCTGATCCTCTCTATCATATAAGTATTGGGGCGGCTCTTTGGGGCATTGCCGAAGAACAAAAACACCGCCGCAGTTTTTTTGGCCAATTCATCCCGCGGCGTCTGGCGCGCCTCGCACAGGCGTTTATCCCCTAAAAAGGTTTAATTGCTTTTTTGAGTATTTTTTTCTGCCCATTTTTGGACGGGCTCTTCCCAGAGTTCGTATTGGGGATCCTCCTCGGGATGTTCTGGCGGCAGGCCCTGGGGATTATCTTTATCTACCCAATGCAGGATAGAATGGACGGTGCTCGTGCCATTGATTGATTGCCACTCGCCGCGCAGAATTGGTTTGGTGACAGAGCTCAACGAAGGCGGATCGGGGAATGATTCCGCTGGCCGCGTGGTCAGCGCGTGACTCATAAATTCATGCCATAGAGGAGCGACAATAAAGCCCGCGACACTTTTAATCATCGGGGTGTTGTCATTGTTGCCGGCCCATGCGCCCACGGCAAGCGAAGGGGTATAGCCAATAATCCAGGCATCGCGCGAGTCGTTCGTCGTACCTGTTTTTGCCGCAACATCGTAGCCGGGGAAAAAGAGAGGGGAAGAAGCGCCAAAAGCGGGCGCGCGCGCCTGATTGTCGGTTAAAATATCATTGATAAGTCGCGCGATTGATTCGTCAAGCACACGTTCTTTTTTTACTGATGCTTTCTGGAGTAGATTGCCCTGCGCATCTTCAACGCGCAAGATCACTTGCGGCTCGATACGTATGCCATCTCGTGCAAATACGCCATAGGCCGACGTAAGTTCCAGAAGACTCACTTCGCCGCCTCCGAGCACCAGCGTAAGTCCGTAGCGAAGAGGATCCGTCAGACTCCGAATACCCATCGCGCGCGCGGTGACAAGCGAGTCATTGAGTCCGGCAAGATAGAGGGTTTTTACGGACGGCACATTAATGGATTGCGCAAGCGCCTCGCGCATGGTGACGGGGCCGCGAAAAATATTGTCATAGTTTTGCGGCGCGTAGTCTTCGTTGGTGGTGCGCACTTCAAATTGCGTCTCCACGTCAAAGAGAACCGTATTGGGCGTGTATCCTTTTTTGAATGCCGTTGCATAGACAAATGGCTTAAAGGTAGAGCCCGGCTGCCGCTTGGCAAGCGTGATGTTAAAATTGCCTTCTCGGTCCGTATCAAAGTAGTCGCGTGATCCTACCATGGCGAGCACATCACCGGTTTTTGGGTCAAGTGCGATAAGGCCGGCGTTTGATGCATTAAATTTTTTTTCGTTTTCCGGCACAAATGCACTGATGATTTCTTCTCCCTTTGCTTGCAGGTTGGTATCAAGGGTAGTAATCACCTTAAGACCTTCTCGCTCGATGATGTCTTCTCCATATTGTGTGGCAAGCAGTTCGCGCACATACATGACGAAATGAGGCGCGCGAATGCCAAAGCGATCAGGAGGCGTAAAAACAATTTTTTCTTCTCTCGCTTGGGTATATTCTTCGGTAGTTATAAAATTTAGATCACGCATGCGTTTTAAGATAATATTTTTTCGTTCATCAAGTTTGTCACGATGGTTGCCATATGGAGAAAAGTAGGTAGGCGCTTTGGGAAGTGCGGCAAGAGAGGCGGCCTGGGCGACAGAAAGATCGTTTGCGGACACCCCAAAAAATTCTTTACTCGCGGCTTGCGCACCATAAAGATCGGAACCGTACGGAATACTATTTAAATAGAGGGCAAGGATTTCATCTTTTGAACGGACACGCTCCAGTTTTAAGGCAAGTACAAATTCTTTTATTTTGCGCAGGATAGTGCGCTCGGGGGTAAGAAGCGTGTTTTTGACCACTTGCTGGGTGATCGTGGATCCTCCTTGGCGCGCGCCGGTAAATACGTCCATGACAATGGCGCGAATAATAGCCGTAACACGAATGCCTTTATGGGTATAAAATGAGTCATCCTCAATGGCGATGGTAGCATTTTTCAGGTGTCGCGAGATTTTGTCGAGGGATACCACTGTGCGTTTTTCTTCGCCGTGCACCTCCCAGAGCAGTACTTCTCCGGTGCGGTCATAAATGGCAGTTGATTGCGGCAGGCGGTTGATGCTCACCGAGCTCACGTGCGGCACCTCGGTAGTTACAAAAAGCAATGCCCCTACGCCCGCGCCGGCAAGCGCCGCCGCTATTGCCACCGCAATACCAAACACAAGTATTTTTTTCATAGGATAGTTGCGATAATACTATAAAAGTGTTATTCTATCAAGTGGTATGAACCGCATCTATGAGCATTTTTTGGATCGGTCGTTGACGCATGTGATGCGGTTTAGCAGTATTCCGCAGCAATTTCAAGAGTCGGTAGCCGAGCATTCATTTTATGTGGCATATTTTACCGGCATTTTGCTTTATTTTTTAAAAAAGAAAAAAGAGCGCGTGGACGAATCGCGCGCGCTTAAAATCGCTCTTATCCACGATATGGAAGAAAAATTTAGTGGCGATATTTTAACCCCCTTTAAATATTATAGTCAGGAACTCTATCATGCGATTCGTAAGGTCAACCGGGAAACAATTCCTCTTGCCTTTGAGCATCTGCCCGCCCCTCTGGCTAAGGATTTGGTTGCGCTTTGGAAAGAAGATGTGGATCGCGCCACCAAAGAAGCGCAAGTTGTCAAAGTGGCGGACAAACTCTCGCTCCTTTCGAAATGCAGAGAGGAAATCACACTCGGAAATGCGTTTTTTAAGCCCATCTACGAGCGAGAACTCAAGGCGCTGCATGATCTTGAGTGGTCATGGTGGCAGAAGATAAAAGGCGACATTTTGCCGTCAATTGATAAATAGCGCGTTATTTTTATTGACAAACGCGGTCAATATTTGTATATACTACGATATATGAATACGGTTACTATTCCTCGAAAAGAATATAAAGAACTTATAGACACCCGTTTGCGTTATGAATATCTTCGTCAGATTATGACGGACGATGTTTTTGCGCCACCGTCATCAAGAAATAAAAAAGAAATAGTAACAGAAAAGGATGTATTGCGCTGGTCGCAAGAGGCGAGAGCATTACACAAAAAAGGTAAATTGCTTTTTTTTGAAAAATTGATAGAGAAAGAATATCCGGAGATAGCTAAGAAGTTTCGGCTGCAAACACGATGAATTCATGAACGTCATTCCTACTTCAAGATTTCGATTCTCATTAAAAAAATTACCAATTGCGCTTGTCGAAAAAGTAGTAGAACGCACACTTCTCTTCAAAAAGAATCCATTTGATCCACTACTTCAAACGCATAAACTCCATGGGAAATTAAAAAATAAGTGGAGTTTTTCTGTTGATAATCGATTCCGTGTTGTTTTCGAATTTAATAAACTGAATCGTTCCGAGGTAATTTTTCTTGATATAGGAGATCATGATTTATACCGATAATATATGAATACTGTTCAACGAAAACAAAAAGCACTGGAAGTTGCGCGAGCATTAAAAAAACTTTTTCCGAGAGCAAAAATCGTGCTCAACTATTCGAATAATTGGGAATTGTTGGTGGCGGTACAGCTTTCGGCGCAATGCACGGATAAAAAGGTAAACGAAGTAACAGCAAAACTTTTTAAGAAATATAAAACGCTTGATGATTATGTAAAGGCATCTGCCAGCCGGCGGGCGATAAAAGAGTTTGAGCAAGATATTCACTCAACTGGTTTTTATCACAATAAGGCAAAAAATATTCTCTCTGCCGCAAAAATGATAAAAGAAAAATATAACGGCAAGATTCCCAACACAATGGAGGAGATTTTGAAATTGCCCGGGGTGGCACGCAAAACCGCCAATGTCGTGCTCGGTAACGCCTATGGTGTCGTGGAAGGAATCGCGGTGGACACGCATGTCAAGCGTCTAAGCAAAAAACTTGGTCTCACCGACCACACCGACCCCAACAAAATAGAAAAAGATCTGATGGCGCTTTTGCCCAAAAAAGAATGGTTTTCTTTCACCTATCGCCTTATCGAATACGGCCGCCAGTATTGCCCGGCAAAACCGCACAAGCATGAGCAGTGTCCGATACAGTAAGTTTCAACGTCATATATTAGATTGGTACCGCAAGAATAATCGCGATTATTTGCCGTGGCGATTTACGAAAAAAAAGCCGGTGAGTCCGTATGAAATTTTTGTCTCCGAGATTATGCTTCAGCAAACGCAGGTGGGGCGTGTGCTCGAAAAGTATCCGAAATTTTTGAAGGCGTTTCCCACCATTCAACATCTTGCGCGTGCGCCGTTGCCGAAGCTGCTGCGTGTCTGGCAGGGGATGGGGTATAACCGCCGCGCGCGATATCTCAAAGAGGCGGCAGAAATTATGGTAAAAGATTATAAAGGCGTTGTGCCTTCTGATCTAGCCATTCTTCGCCGCTTGCCGGGAGTGGGTCCCTACACTGTCGGCGCAATCGCGTGTTTTGCGTATAATAAGCCGGTGGTATTTTTAGATACGAATATCCGGAAGGTGTTTTTGCATCACTTTTTGATGTCATTGCGAGGAAGCGACCCCGCAACTGCGGGGGAGCGACGTGGCAATCTCACAATTACGAAAGATCGCCACGCTTCGCTTCTCTTCCTTCGCGATGACAACAAGATTGATGATTCCCAAATACTTGCTATTGCCGAAAAAACGCTCGATCGCAAAAATCCGCGCCGGTGGCATTACGCGCTCATGGATTACGGCGCCGTGATGCTCAACAATAAGCCAGAATTATTGAGACAGGCAAAAATATATCACAAACAATCACGATTTGAGGGCTCCACACGCTATTGGCGTTCCCAAATTGTAAAATATTTGCTACGCTATGGGCAGGTATCGGGAGAGGAGCTCCAAGCTCTTGTGTCGGGCGACGCTCGGTATCAACCGGGCAATATCCAGTCCTTGCTCTCATCCCTGGCGAGGGATGGCTTGGTCGAGGCTTCCTCTCCCGGCCTCTATTGTATAGCTCGATAAGATAACTATGATGTTACCCGATTCAAAGAATCAACTTTTGCTGGCGATTTTATCGGTAGCGCTCGTTGCGCTTGTCATGATGTTTGCCGTAGCACTGGTGAGAACCCAAAACGAGCTTGGTTCTATTACGTATCGTTTGCGAACTCACACTATTGAGATGGATAATATGATCCAACGATTACTGTTAAAGATCAAGCGATCCAACGACCAAGCAGTGCCAGTCGGGTCCGATACCTCCACCCCTGCCCCGAGTGAAATCGAGGGATGGAAAACCTATCGCAATGAGAAGTATGGGTTTGAGGTGAGGTATCCTCCCGATCTTATGGAAAATGTAACGGACACATCAGGAACCAGATCGGATATTCCTTTATTTCTGCGTATAGTAGATATGAACTATATTCCAAAACAAGATACGGTGGGACAAGTGGTACGGTCAGAGCAGAGACTCGTGGAGCTTCAAGTTTTTCGTTCCTCCGCTGCTCTATTACGAGATCGACAAGAACGCGCGACTCAATACCCAGATAGATTTTATATGTCTATTGGCGATACCCAAGCAACAGCATATACAAGAAAAACTGCAGCAGGCCCCTATTTTATTGTTTTTTTCTTAAAAGACAATTATTTGTTTGAATGGTCTAGTTTTGATGCCCATAAGGAATTAACAAAAAATATCCTCTCCACCTTCAAATTTATTGAGTAGTATGGTATAATAGTATTATGTATAATTGGTCAACTGACGAAGAACAACTTAAAAAAGACCCCGACTATTATCATCAATGGGAGCTTGAACAGCTTATTAATTTTGGATTGGGAGGCAAAAAACTTAACGCAGAGACACTGAAGAAATATTGGAAAAAACTGCGTATTGATCCTGCGCGTCGGCGATTTTTAGAAGTTCTTATCTATGGAGACAGCCATTCTCAGCAAAAATCAAATAGCGTTTTTTAATGAAGTAAAGAACGCGCCATTTCTGACAAAGAATTTTTATCTTACGGGCGGCACCGCGCTCGCCGCTTATTATCTTCATCATCGTTATTCAGAGGACCTGGATTTTTTTTCGGAAAATGAAATAGATCCCGTTAATCTCGATGGAGCCATCGAGAGCATTAAAAAGAAACTCAATATTTCAAAAATTGATTTTCAACAGAGTTTCAATAGAAACCTATTTTTTTTGTATTTTGGGAAAGAAGCGCTCAAAACAGAATTTACTTATTTCCCATTTCCGCGCATTGAGGAGGGTAAAAAAGAAAACAGCGTCGTGATTGATAGTCTTCTTGACATCGCGGTCAATAAACTTTTTACTATCTATCAGCGCGTGCAGGCACGAGATTACATTGATCTTTATTGTATTGTGAGACACACTCATATTACGGTAGCTGAGTTGATTGCGAAAGCAAAAATAAAATTTGATTGGCACATTGATTCTCTACAGCTTGGCACGCAGTTTGTCAAAGCAACAGAGGCAAAAGATTATCCAAAAATGGTTCAGAATATACCGCAAGAAGAATGGCAAAACTTTTTTATGGACGAAGCAAAAAAATTGAAATCGGATATTATCGCATAACAATGTATGAGAGAAAGCAGAATTATCGGCATCGCCATAATCCTTGCAATCTTCATCGCAGGCGGGTATTGGGGGTACATTACATTCTTTGTTAAAAATTTGCCGAAATGTGAAGATGCAGGCATTCAACAAGAAGAAATTGAACGTGTTATTGCGAGAGCATTTGATACGGGTCAATATAATAATGTTTGGTCTGATCCTGAACAATGGAAAATGCTCATTGAATATGTTGAGCAAGAATTGCACTGTACCATAGAGAAAATTCCAAAAAGTGACATAGAGGTAGGGAAAAGATTATTGCCGTGCGATAATGATAGTGATGGAGATTGTGATATAGCTGATTATCGGCTGGTAATGGAGGCGGTTGGAATATGCAGTGGGAAGGAAGGATTCAATTCTCTTGCAGATGCCGACGGAGATGGTTGTGTGACCGATCAGGATGTATATAGATTATTTCCCAACGGACCCCCATCGCCATCAACATCCCAAAATCAAATCGATACCTCCAACTGGAAAACCTACCGCAATGAGAAGTACGGGTTTGAGGTGGAGTATCCTCCGACATGCAATATTTACTTGAATGAGGTGTTCAAGACTCTTCCTACACCTGCATGTTTGTTTATCTTTGTGAGGGAGGAAAGTAAGGAATTTATTTTTGAGGAGTATATCGAAAGGAACAGGCAAGATGATACATTTGTTGTAACGGCATTGCCTTATAAGATTGACGGAGAGGTAGCTTACCACATTAGGAGAGTAGCCCTAAAGGGTACAGACGATATTATATTTAAGCATAACAATTTTATCTACATTTTTCCTGAGGGGGACTTTTTGTTGCGTGAAGGAATTTTAAATACCTTTAAGTTTGTTAAACCGAGTGTTAAATTTTTAGAGACAAGCCCAGAAACATATTGTGAGTCGAATAAGGATTGTCGATGTCAGGAGTTTACTGGGAGTCAGTATTTACAGAGTACAGTGGAGTGGACGTGCAATAGAGAGACTAACCATTGTAATCCCTGTTTTTATTTTTAGGTAGTTTTCATTCCAAAATCCAAATTCCATATTCTAAATTCAAACGCTATGCCCATCAACCCCAAAGCAAAACTCGCAGAAAATATTTTAGATCTCAAGTCCCTTGAGCAAAAACCCACCCGCGACGGCTATGGTTTGGGGGTTGTTTCAAGCCGAGGAAGAAAACCCCAATGTAGTGGCGCTTTGCGCAGATTTGCGGTAACATATTGATATGGCGGATAGAAAGCGATGGTTCAAAATAATAAGTCTATTATTGGTAGCTCTCAACCTACTTCCTATAATAATTTTTGGGGGGTATTTAGTTTCTTATTTACTCAATCCATATTCAATTGAGTTCTATCCCAGACCGAACTCTGTTTTGCGAAGCAGTTATATTTATGGTTTAAAGTGGTTACTTTCGTTAGTCCCGCCCATTCTTCTTAGAATTTTTTATCCTGCTGTTTTGGGTCTTTTGTGGTCACCAGTTATATTATTTATAGGTGGAGTTGTTTCTTCTTTATTAGGGAAAAGTAGAATTTTATTATTTTCACATATTGTTATAGCAATGCTACACGCGATTATAGGATTTTTATTGTTATTGTAGCTCAGTTTTATAAATAATTAATGACTGAAAAGAAACGATTTAACCAAATTAAAAAAAATAGTATCAATCAGAGAGGTTGGACTCAACACCAAAGAACAAATCAATATCATCTCCACCTTCAAATTTATTGAGTAATATGGTATTTCTATATTATGAGCAGGTCGACGCTTTCAAGTTTTTTTCTCGATGGCGCCAAAATTATCTTTGGCTCGTTAGTAGTGGGTGCATTTGCGCCAAGCGCTATCGGAGGTCGCCCATCTTTATTAACAATAAGCTTCGGTATTTTGGGAACAGTCTTTTTCCTTTTTATTGCCGAAGCAGCATCTAAAGGACCAAAACACCTATGACTCTTATGACCTTTTATCTCGCAGCTAGCATTATCGCCTTTCTGGGTGTTTTATGGCTTATTTTTAGTGATAAGGAAAAATAGTATTTACTCATATGTTTACACTTGAAACAATTCTCACCCTTTTTTTCTTTTTAGCAACTGCTATAGGTTTGATTTATTACCACAGATACCATGTCTAAGCGGAAATTCCTTGTTGTTTTAGGAATCATGCTCCTCGCCGTTGGCGGATATTGGTATTGGCAGATAAACATTAAAATTCCGCAGGATAAATCACCTGAAAGCCCCGTTGTCGCCGAAGGTAATTTTACGGGGTGGAAAACCTACCGCAATGAGAAGTACGGGTTTGAGGTGGGGTATCCGCCAACTCACGAAGTGCGATTTTTCTCTGGTTATAAGTTGGGCGAGTTTAGTGTGTGTAAAGACGAACAGTGCATAAAGTTTTTAGCGATCTATCAGGGGCCTCTTAATGAGTTATCAGGTCCCTATCAGAATTACCGTAGAATCAATGAATCAGATTACTTAAGAGGCATCTTTTATTATTATTCGATAGATACAGAAAATAGAATAACCGACCAAATCCTCTCCACCTTCAAATTTATTAAATAGCATGGTAAAATACAGATATGAATAAAGAGGCGATTGAACAAAAAATTCAAGAAATAGTGCAAAAAATTGTCAAGGAGTATGAGCCCGAAAAGATTATTCTTTTCGGTTCTTGGGCGTGGGGTGAACCGGGACCCGACAGTGATGTCGATCTGTTTATTTTGAAAGAATCACAAGAATCAAGAGCGGAAAGGGGGCGGAAAATGGATGCGCTTTTATATCCGCGAGACATCGCGCTTGATTTTTTAATTTATACACCAGACGAAGTTAAAACAAGTATTAATGAAAATTATAATCTTTTTATTGAGGATATTATTCGCAACGGAAAGGTGCTTTATACGAGATCGGGAAGCGATATGCAGATCTCCCTTCCTCAACGGGAATTGGCTATTGTATGACTAATCAAGCAGTAACAAAGTATGTCGCAGATTGGTTTGCGCGCGCTGATGAAGATTTGGATGTTGCGCAACTTATTCTTGAAAAAGAACGACCTTACAATCCTGCCTGTTTTCATGAACAGCAAGCGGCAGAGAAATATCTAAAAGGATTTCTTGCTTATCACAGCAAGCACGCGCGTAAAATTCATGACCTCGACGCGCTTTTGCAAAGTTGTATAAAAATTGATCAATCCTTTGAGATTTTTCGGGATAACACGCAATATCTTACTCGATTTTATATTGAATCGCGTTACCCGGACGATTATGTAGAATTTACACGCGAAGATGCCGAAAGGGGGCTCGAAGCCGCCATCCGCATAAAAGATTTTGTTTTAGAGAAGATAGAGTCACAAAAACAAAACGGCTTCAGTATGTTTGGCATCATCAGCATCGTCGCAATTTTAATAATCCTCGTCGCCGGCGGATATTGGGGATATCGATACCAATTTTCGGAGCTGTCAACTCCGAAAACACCTCCGCCGAAAACAGATCAAAAAATGCCATCTTCGACGGACATTGATACTTCCAACTGGAAAACCTACCGCAATGAGAAGTATGGGTTTGAGGTGAGGTATCCAGGTGAATGGTCGGTCAAAACAAGCCAATTAGGTGTACGAACAACTGTAGAATTTACTGATGTTAGTAAAAATAATTCAGGCATGTTTTATTCAGATATATTTTCTATATCATATGGACCAAATCAAGGAGGCGAGACATTAGAACAGAGATTGGCAGATGAAATGCAAACATCACGATGGGAAAAAGTCGGCGTTATCACAATTGGTGACTTTCCGGCATATAAATTACTTTTGCCAGAAACTGACGCGCCTCCGAGGTATATATTTGCGACATCAGGATCCGGCATGAGCTACATTTTCGATATTTCATTACGAACATCGGACGAGAAAGTTTCTAACCAAATCCTCTCCACCTTCAAATTTATTGAATAATTTTTTAATTTTATGCCAATAAATCAAGCGGCAAAACTCGTAGAAAATATTTTGGACCTCAAAGCCCTTGAGCAAAAACCCACGCGGGACGGCTATGGTTTAGGGCTGGTGCAAGCCGCGGATGAAAACCCCAATGTGGTGGCGCTTTGTGCGGATTTGACCGAATCCACGCGCACCGAAGCGTTTGCAAAAAAGTATCCTGATCGGTTTGTGGAAATGGGAGTAGCTGAGCAAAATATGGCCGCCGTGGCGGCGGGGTTGGCGGCAGTGGGCAAAATTCCTTATATCTCTTCATATGCCATGTTTAGCCCGGGCAGGAACTGGGAGCAGATCCGTACCACCATTTGTTACAATGAGCGGCACGTGATTATCTGCGGCGCGCATGCGGGCGTATCCGTGGGGCCCGATGGCGCCACGCATCAAGCTATTGAAGATATTGCCATCACACGCCCGATTGCTAATATGACCGTAATTGCGCCTTGCGATGTGCATGAGGCCCGAAAGGCAACGGCGGCAGCCGCCAATTTGTCCGGCCCTGTTTATATTCGTTTTGCGCGCGAGAAAACGCCGGTGTTTACCACGCCGGAGACACCATTTGAAATCGGGAAAGCGCAAGTATTTTGGGAGGTTGAACCTCCCGCGGGAAGTTCAACCTCCCTGCGTCCTGATGTTGCCGTTATCGCCTGCGGGCCATTACTTCATAATGCCATTCTTGCCGCGGCTGAATTAGAAAAAGAAGGGATTGGCGTGATCGTCGTCAATAATCATACTATTAAACCAATGGACGAAGAGACAATTATAAAGGTGGCAAAAGAAGCGGGCGCAGTGGTTACCGTAGAAGAGCATCAGGTCGCGGGCGGCATGGGGTCAGCCGTAGCTGAAGTGCTGGCAAGAAATCATCCGGTGCCAATCGAATTCATCGGCGTACAAAATCGATTTGGTCAATCCGGCTCACCCGCTGAATTAATTGAACACTACGGCATGGGAGTGAGTCATATTAAAGAGGCAGTAAAAAAAGCATTGCGGAGAAAATGAACGAATTTGATTTCATTGCTATCGGCGACACCGTAACCGACGCTTTTATCCGCTTGAAAGATGCGGCGGTTAATTGCGATATCAACCGCGAGAAATGCATGATTTGCATGCGGTTTAAGGATAAAATTCCGTATGAGTCAGTGACGGTGGTGCCGGCAGTGGGCAATAGCGCCAATGCTTCGGTGGCGGCTGCGCGCCTTGGGTTAAAAAGCGCGCTCGTCTCAAATATAGGCGATGATTATTTCGGCAAAGAATGCCTGGATGCGCTTGCCAAAGAGGATGTTGCCACAGAATTTATAAGAATTCATAAAGATCAGAAAACGAATTATCATTATGTCTTGTGGTATGAAGATGACCGGACTATTTTAATCAAGCATGAAGAATTTGCATACCAATTGCCGGATATCGGCAATCCGCGCTGGGTTTATTTCTCTTCGCTTGGCGGCAACTCACTTGAATTCCATAAAATTGTGGAGGATTATTTATATTCTCATCCGGAAATCAAACTTGCCTTCCAGCCGGGAACTTTTCAGATAAAAGCCGGACTGGACGCTTTGAGAAAAGTTTACGAACGTACTGAGGTGTTTTTTTGCAATAAAGAAGAAGCCAAGCGAATTTTAAAAACGGAAGAGCAAGATATTAAAAAATTATTGACTGCAATGAGAGATGCTGGCCCAAAGATTGTCGTTATTACGGATGGCATAAAAGGTGCGTATGTCTTTGATGGTTCGACTTCCCCGCCTGCTGGACGGGCAGGGTTTACCACCAGTGGCACCATGTGGCACATGCCTATCTATCCGGATCCCAAGCCACCCTACGAGCGTACCGGCGCCGGAGACGCATTTTCCTCCACTTTTACAGTAGCACTTGTTCTCGGTATGGATATTCCGGATGCCCTCCGCTGGGCTCCCATAAATTCCATGTCCGTAGTGCAATACATAGGCGCGCGGGAAGGGCTTTTGAGGCGGGAGAAATTGGAGGAATATTTGCAAGATGCACCGGAGGATTATAAACCGCAAAAGATTTAAGAATTAAACTATGGCAATTTTTGAGAAAAAAGAAGAAATATCGCGGGTGACGCCCGGATACGAAGAAACGGAACGCCGAACACCTAAAAC
>CAYHZD010000009.1:8586-16820 GCA_964361035.1 uncultured Candidatus Saccharibacteria bacterium | reverse complement strand
GGTCATGGTGGAATACACCGATCCGAATCCGTTTAAAGAATTTCATATCGGCCATCTGATGAGCAACGCGATCGGGGAGGCGATTTCCCGCATTATTGAATTGAGCGGAGCTGAAATAAAACGCGTCAATTATCAGGGCGACGTGGGCCTGCATGTGGCAAAAGCCGTGTGGGCGATGGACCGCTTGCAGAAAAAAGACGATGAGCCGGCACATGTATTTTTGGGGCGATGCTATGCGTTCGGAGCGGCGCGCTACGAGCAGGATGAAACCGCGCGTGCCGAAATCACACTTATCAATAAACAAATTTTTGAAAAAAGTAATCCGCAGACGAACGCATACTATGACAGCGGCCTTAAAGACAGTCTTGATTACTTTGAGACGATCTATCAACGCCTCGGGACCCACTTTGACGAGTATTTTTTTGAATCAGGCGTGGGGCCGCGTGGTAAAACGCTCGTAGAGCAACATCTTGAAGACGGCATATTTGAGCAAAGCGACGGCGCTGTCATCTATCGCGGAGAAAAAAAGGAACTGCATACGCGCGTCTTTATTACTTCCGAAGGGCTGCCCACCTATGAGGCAAAAGAATTGGGGCTTGCATATATCAAGCAGGAACGTTGGCCGCACAACCTCTCGATCGTGGTGACGGGCAACGAAATCATTGAGTATTTTCGCGTAGTGAAAGCGGCGCTTGCCGATATTGATTCTACGCTTGCGCCCCGCTTAGCGAGGCTTGCGCAAAAAATTGCCCATGTCCCCCACGGCATGTTGCGCCTCCCGAGCGGGAAGATGTCATCACGCACCGGGGAGGTGATTGCCGCAAACGATCTGCTGGATGAGGCAAAGAAACGATTGCAGGAAAAAACCACTGATGAGATCATCGCGGAGGCAGCCGCCGTAGGTGCCGTTAAATATTCAATTTTAAAGCAATCCGCCGGCAAAGATATTATATTTGATTTTGTTACTTCGCTTTCCTTTGAAGGCGATTCCGGCCCATATCTGCAATATACGCATGCGCGCGCCCGCTCGGTACTCGAGCGCGCCGGAAACCCGAGGGAAACGGCGGGACTTCAATCCCCTCTCGCTCATCCTTCCTCTGAAATGCGCGCCGTTGAGCGCATCCTTTTTTGGTTTCCCGACGCAATCGCCGACGCGCACGATGCATATGATCCACACTATGTTGCACATTATCTTTTTTCTCTCTCACAGACTTTTAACGCGTGGTATGCAAAAGAACGCATCATTGGCGCCGAGAGCGAAGCATACAACCTCGCGCTCACCCGCGCCGTCGCCACCACCCTCAAAAACGGCCTGTGGCTCCTCGGTATCCCCGCCCCCGAACGAATGTAAACGTGCTACAATAATGATATGGAATATAAACCTACTATCGGCCTTGAAGTACATGCGGAATTGGCGACAAAGACCAAGATGTTTTGTGATTCGGTGAATGATCCGGATGAGACGCATCCGAATATCAACATCTGCCCGATCTGCACGGCGCATCCGGGCACCTTGCCTACCATCAACAAGGAAGCAGTGCGCGAGGTTATTCGCACGGGGCTTGCGTTCGGCGGCGCCATAGCGCCTTTTACTTATTTTGAACGCAAAAATTATTTTTATCCGGATCTGCCAAAAGGATACCAAATATCCCAATACGCGCATCCTTTAGTAAGCAACGCCTCATTTGCCCTTTCATCCGGCAAACACATTCGCATTCGCAGAATCCATTTGGAAGAAGACACGGCGGCACTCACGCATCAACAAGACTCTTCACTCGTTGATCACAACCGTGCGGGCGCACCCTTAATGGAGCTCGTCACCGAGCCGGATTTTTCTTCGGCCGCGGAAGTCAAAGAATTTGCAAATGAATTCCAAACTCTCTTGCGTTATGTGGGCGCTTCGCGCGCGCGCTTAGAGCAAAGTGAATTGCGATTTGAAGCGAATGTGTCGCTCAATATGGGCACAAAAGTGGAATTAAAAAACATCGGGTCGCTCTATGCGCTCGAGCAAGCGACGCTCTATGAAATAGAGCGCCAGAAAGCATTGCTTGATAAAGGAGAGAAGGTGCGCCATGAAACGCGCGGATGGAATGAAGTGCTACGAGAGACGGTCCTGCAGCGCTCCAAAGAAGAAGCGCATGACTATCGCTATTTTCCGGAGCCGGATCTGCCGCCGTTTGCTCCCCCGATCATTTTTGACCTTGAAGCGCTCGCCGCCTCCCTGCCGGAACTGCCATGGCAGAAGCGCGCGCGTTTTATCAAAGAATTTCAGCTCGATAGCGAAGCGGCGCGCCTGATCACCGAATCTCCGGCGCTTGCCAAATTTTTTGAGGAGGCCGCCTCCGAGCTTGCCGAGTGGACAAAGGTGGGAAAAATAAAAAATAAAGCACAAGCGCAAACGCTGCTTACCAATTATCTCTTGACGGATTTGCGCAGTCTTTTAAAAGAAAAAAATATTCCCGTCGACGCTGCGCTTGCCGATACGCTCGCAGATATGCGGATAACGCCGGAAAACTTCGCAGAACTTATTGCCATGATTGTTGCCGATAAAATCTCTTCGCGAGGAGCAAAAGAGATATTGCGTATGATGGTAGAAGAAGGCGGCGATCCAAGCGAACTCGCCAAGACACGTGGATTGACACAAATAAGCAGTGAAGTCGCTCTTGAAGCAATCGCACGCCGCGTGATTGAAGCGAACCCCAAGCCGGTTGCCGACTTCAGAGCCGGCAAAGAAACCGCTTTGCAATTCCTTGTGGGGCAACTGATGCGCCAAAGCCGCGGCGCGGCAAATCCTACGCTGGCGGCGGAGATTTTGAAAAAATTACTTTGAAATATCTGAAGCATTGGCAGGCGTAGGCTACGGAACGCTTTACTTTTTATATTGAGAAATCCATAAATAAAAGGCGTCGCCTTTTAGCCGTGTGCAAACACCCAGCCCCAGACGGAGCGAGCTCCCCCTTCCTTTAATACACGCGCGGCTTCGTTGAGCGTGGCGCCGGAGGTGGTGACGTCGTCGACAAGAATAACGCGTTTGTTCGCGATAAATGATGAGGATTCCACGCGTAAGGCAAATGCGTTTTCTATTTGGGTAAATCGCGCTTCGCGCGATTTTGCTTTTGCCTGCTGCGGGGTGTGTCTTATTTTTTCAAGCGGTGAGGAATCGCAGAGAGGAATGGAGGAAATTTTACTTAACTCACGCGCGAGCAATTCTGCTTGGTTGTAGCCGCGTTCACGAAAGCGCTTTGCGGCGAGAGGAAGAGGTAATAGCATGCAGCCTGTCCCAAGCGGTCCGC
The DNA here is from genome assembly GCA_964361035.1 of uncultured Candidatus Saccharibacteria bacterium. Classification (GTDB taxonomy): domain Bacteria; phylum Patescibacteriota; class Minisyncoccia; order Ryanbacterales; family CAYHZD01; genus CAYHZD01. The sequence goes on along the minus strand of CAYHZD010000009.1, from coordinate 13,527 downwards.
CGTCACGGACCATGAGCGCGGCAATCGGGGCAGTAAGGCCGCGGTGGTTGCGGTATTTAAAAGCGCTCATAATAGTCTGCGTGTGCGGATCATGATAGGAAACCGAGGAGGTAAATCCGTCGAGTGCATACATATTTTTGCAGAAAAAACAGGTGCGGCCGTCTAAGTTTTCCGTACCGCAAAAAAGGCAGGAAAATCCGGATGGTTCCAGTTTTGCCGCGCACGCCTCACACAGATCCTGATCAAATGCGCCGCAGACGGCGCATTGCCGCGGAAAGATAAGTTCAAGAATGCTTCGCCATTTCATAATGCAATCATATGTTCTATAATGGCAGCATGCCAATTTCTTCTTTTTTTGAAAAGTTCTCGCCCGAACATATTCGTTCTCTTTTCGGCGAAGATAAGCGGATAGTCGGGTTAGACATCGGTTCCACATCGGTAAAACTCGTGCAACTGCGCACGGAAAAAGAGCGCGCGATTCTTGAAACATACGGCGAAGTGGCAATCGGGCCCTATCAAAAAGAAAGTGTGGGGAAAGTGGTGGCGATATCGGAAGATGGCATGGCCGAAATCATTCGCGATGCCTGGCAAGAAGCAAAGGCAACGGCAAAACATGCCATTGTCGGCATCCCTTTGCGCAACAGCTTTGTGACCTTTCTTGATCTTCCCACGATGTCAGATAAAGACCTTACGCGCGCCATTCCTTTTGAAGCGCGCAAATATATTCCGCTTCCGCTCTCGGAAGTAGAGCTTGATTGGTGGCCCGTGGCGCCCATAACGAATAAGGAAGAGGAGGGATTAGAGATGACAACGGTACTTCTTGCAGCCATACAGAAAGAAACTATTTCCGGCTATAAGCGCATTCTGGAAAAAGCCCGCATTAATCTTCGTGGATTTGAAATTGAAATATTCAGTGTGGCGCGCATCGCAGGCAGGACATACCGTTCTTCGCTGTTGGTGCTTGATTTGGGCGCTATCAGCACCAAAATAGCCATTGTTGATCGTGGCGCTCTGCGCATGACGCGCGCCCTTGACCGCGGTGCACAGGCCTGGACGCTCGCTTTGAGCCACGCGCTCGGTGTCGATTTTGCGCGCGCCGAAGAGACAAAGCGCGAAACGGGGATCTTGAAGCGACCGGAGACGGAACAGATCAGAAAAACGTTTTTACCGCTCATTGATGCGATATTTCAGGAAGCGAAACGGTTATTGCAAGAATATGAACAACGACATCAGCGCACCGTAGATAAAGTCATTCTTGCCGGAGCCGCGGCACTCACACCAGGCCTACTTGATTACGCGGTAGAACAATTTCGGCGCGAAGTATTTCTTGCCGATTCATTCGCGAGCGTATCATATCCACCCATGCTTTCACCGTTAATCAATCAATTAGGAGCGCCCTTTGCGCAAGCGGTTGGTCTTGCGTTGCACGGTTTGCCGTAACAATGATATACTTTTTATTATATGCCCCAAGCACCTTCTTTTATTCCTCGCCGTTCTTTTTCTCCGCCGGAAAAACCACGCGCTTCTTCAGTGGGACTTTTCAACGTTATCGGTGGAGGCATCATCGTGCTTGCCGTTCTCTTTTCCGCACTCGCCTACGGATTACGTCTTTTACAGGAGCGCCAAATAGAAACATTGCACGATCGACTCTTAAAAATTACTGAAGAACTTGATCCGGCCACCGTGAACGCTATGGACACGCTTGACAAAAAAATTGCATTGGTATCGCTTCTTCTGGATGAACACGCGCATCCTTCCCAATTATTCACCTTGCTTGAGCAAAAAACCTTGCCCGAGGCGCGTTATAACTCTTTTGCCTTCTCCAACGCGGATCGCACGGCAACCTTAAGCATAGAAACGAAAAACTATGCCGCGCTCATAAAACAGCTTCACGTCCTGCGTAATGAACCCTTGGTCGAAAGTATAGAAATAGCAGGAGTCGCGCTCGGGACAGGCGGCACGATACAGACAACACTCACGCTCATGTTTGCCTCTACCCTTTTTCAATTATAATATAAATAATTATGCGTTTTTTCTTTCTTCTCCTCCTTGTCGCTTCTCTTGCCGCTCTCGGATGGTTTGGATTACCACAATGGCAGGATTTTCAACACCTGCGCGCGCAGCAAACGGTCCTTGAAAGCATTGCAACGAATACCGGTAATGTGATAAATGTACGTAACGATCTTTTAAATCGTTATAATGCGATCTCCCCTGAAGACCAGAATCGGCTCAAGGCACTGCTTCCTAGTGAATCAAACGAGGAACAGCTCCTTGATTTAATAGAGGCAATAACGCTCCGCCACGGCCTTCTTTTAAAAACAATCTCCGTGCGGGAAATGAAACAAGTAAATCCTCTCATCGTGTCTTCTTCACAAAAAAAACTGTATGCTGAAGTAACCTTTGAGATAAGTGTGACGGGAACATATCAGTCATTCCGCACTTTTCTCGCTGCTCTTGAGCAAAATGCGCGGCTGATAGAAATTGAAACGCTTAGTTTTTCCTCGGGCGAAGCCGATTCCCTTGAATTTTCGGTACGGGCACGCGCGCGCTTTCTTAATTCTTAAAATCTTTATGCAAGAAAATAAACAAAAATTATTATGGGTAGTGTTCCTCGTATTGGTGCTTCTTATCGGGGGCGTTTGGTGGTATCGAAAACGCGCATCAATCCCGCTTCCTTCCGCACAAGAGCTCAAAGATATCGATCCGCGTTTTAAAGAATTACTTGCTTTGGTAGAGACGCTCAATCGTATTACGCTTGACGCCTCAATACTCGACGACCCGCGTTTTCTTGCCCTCGAGCGCATACCATTCTCTCTGGAAGACACGGAGATTCCGGTTGAGGAGTCGGGCCGCTCCAATCCCTTCGCGCCCTTTGCCCCTTCCAGTGCCCCTTCCCGCTTGCCATAATGACACGATATCAGATAAGGTAAAGAAAATACTCTTTTGAAAGGAGAAGAAAGTGAGATACCATCATCGATTTTTTTTGAGTTGCGCGTGTTTGTTTTTTACCGGCTGTCTTGCGCTCAATGCCAGTCTGCCGCTGCCATGGCATAAAGAGCATTTTACCACCGGGCCCATGGTGCAGCTGGGCGATACGGACGGCAAAACCGCGGTTACCATTGCGTGGCGCACAGAAGCCCCCGCAAACAGTACGGTGAGATACGGTAAAACATCGTACGCTGAACACGAAGCAACGGAACCTTTTGTGTCGACCCAAAGGCATACCATGCCTCTCGTTGATCTTGAACCGTCTACTTGCTATGAATACCGCGCGCAAAGCAACGAGAAACACATCGGCAGCGGTCGCTTCTGCACCTTTAAAAAACCAAATGAACCGTTTTCATTTGCCGTGTTCGGTGATTCCGGCTACGGAAGGTCGGTACAACGCACGATTGCTGATCTTATTGAACGGCAACGAACTGATTTTGTTATTCATACCGGCGATCTCATTTATCCCTATGGTAAAGAACAGAAATACCGGCCATTTCTCTATAAACCCTATAAACGCATTCTTGCCAACACGTTCTTTTTTCCCAGTATGGGCAATCATGATGCGCGCACGGCAGATGGCGCCCCCCTGCTCAATAATTTTCGCTTGCCCAACCAGAAATCGTATTATAGTTTCATGTATGCCAATGCTTATGTGATCGCGCTGGATTCCACGCGCGTCAATGATCCAGCCCAGACCGTATGGCTTATCCAAGAACTTGTGTACGCAAATGTTCACCCGGATATTCGCTGGCGTTTCGTATTCTTCCACCATCCGCCGTATTCAAATAAAGAAGGTTATGATGGCGACGGGTTGGTACGAGAACGATGGGCGCCGTTTTTCTATTACGGCAATGTTGATGTTGTTTTTTCCGGCCACAATCATATCTATACGCGCTTCCGCCGCCTTGATGATCCTCTTTCTATGAAACATACCACCTACATCATCGAGGGCGTCGGCGGCAGAGAGCATTATGAAACAATCAAGCGCGACGATCCGCGCGTGGCCGCAACCGACGGCAGCGCCTACGGTTTCGGTCTGGTGGAAATTAAGGGCAACAATCTTCGCTTCCGGCATCTAACGCATGAAAACAAAATCATTGATGAATTCATCATTGCTCACGGACAATAGATGTGGTACCCATCCATCCGGTATGGGTATTTTATTATTCAAATTTTGCGGAATACGGGAATCGAACCCATATCTTCTGCTTGCCCGCCGAAAGCGCTTTGCGCATTCAGGCGGGTCCGCCTCAATGGCCCTTCGGGCCTTTGGGCGGAGGAAGCTAATGCGGGAGAAGGGAATCGAACCCTCACCTCGAGCTTGGGAAGCTCACGTTCTGCCACTAAACTACTCCCGCTTTCAAATAATTCTCTAGTCTTCTCTTCACATATCCTCTTCCAAATCCAGTTTTCAACTGAAGCTCTCTTTTGCGTGCATCCATTTTATTGAGACATGCTTCATAATAGACTAATTGTACCATATCAAATTTTTTAGTAGTCTCTACATTTTTTGACTTGTGCCGACGCAGACGTTTCTGTAAATCTTCTGTGCTGCCTATATACCACTCTTGATATCCCCGCACATAGTCAATACATAATAAAATATATGTGTAATGCATTTTCATATCTTTGAGCTTGCCCGCCTAAAGGCACTGCGTGCCATTATGGCGGGTCCGCCTCAATGGCCCTTCGGGCCTTTGGGCGGAGGAAGCAGACATTTTGCCACTAAACTAATTCCGCGTTTTAATAATTCAGGAAGTAATCAATAAAAATAATTTATGTTGCACTTCTTTTAACGTTTCATTTTTAATCTTCGTAATAAATTTTAGGATGACTTTACCATATTTCTTTTCCGACAGGCCCTCCCCAGTCTATTTTTTTGTGACGATTTTCCGGTGTAATGCGCGCCACGAGATCTTCTAATGTTTCTTCTTTTTTCGGTATCTGTTG
>CAYHZD010000009.1:0-8486 GCA_964361035.1 uncultured Candidatus Saccharibacteria bacterium | reverse complement strand
GTGTAATGCGCGCCACGAGATCTTCTAATGTTTCTTCTTTTTTCGGTATCTGTTGAATAATAATACTGTGTCTCGTGGTATCCATATATACAAAATATATACATCCTTGGGGGACTGTCAATTTTCAATAAGCCGCCCCTCCTTCCACGCGTAATCCAAAAAATAAATATTTACCGCGGCACTTTTCAATGCCGATTCTGTCCATGCTTCCGTCTCCTCGGCTCTGCGCGCAAGCTCTTCGCGCAAAAAATCATCGCGAATCTGCGGGGCAAGCACCAATGTTTCAAAATCATGAAGACTCAATCCGTAAAGCTCGCGGGCCGCTTGCTGAAGTGTTGTTTTATTTCTGTTTTGCAGTAACGTATCAATTTCTTGCTTTACCGCGCGCTCCCAATCGCGTGAAGAATCAAGGCGCGACAATCCCTGTATCACGATTTGTTCGCGGACGAGCTCTTCGAGGACACCGCTTTGTATTTTTTTCTGATTGAACGTGAGAGGTGTGGTGGTGCCTGCAAGCGCCGGAAGGCCCAAGTCCGGCGAGGTGCTCTGTAAGCGCTCGATTGCGCGCACACCCTTGCTTACATCGCGATACCAAAGCCAATCGCCATTGATGGAAGCGACGGGAAACCATCCGACATAGACAATGCCAATACTGGCTATGATAATAGGGCTGATAATCAACAAAACTCTCTTCATAATTTCTAATGTCTAATATCTAATTTCTAATTTAAAAATTTGACATTTTAATTTTTATTAGAAATTAGGAATTAGATATTAATCACTCTACAATAATGACTACTTCTTCTTCCGGCTTTTTTAAGAATAATTTTTCTCTTACTTCTTCCTCAATGCCTTCTCCTTGCGCAAATCCTTCCAGTTTGCGCTCCAGTTCCCCACGGCGCTCGGTAAGCCGTGAAATCTGCGCTTCCAGACGCTCTTTTTCCTCCCGAGCCGCATGCGCCTCGCGATACGCCTCCATGCCGCTTCTGGCAAGCCATATGCTTATCATCAATAATGCCAAAAAAAGCCACCAAGAGCTCAAAATGCCATAAAAAAGGTGGTGCTCTTTAAAATCCTTCATGAATCTAGTATCATGCATCTTATACCAAGTATCAAGTATGAAACGCAAACAGCTTCTCAAACAAATTTTTAGCGTAATCGTTGCGCTTCTGTTGGTGCTCTCGCTCGTCTCCTATCTCATTGTGCCATTTTTATAAAGACTTCCGGCGGAATCGCAACTCTTCCTGTGGCGCCAAGCCGTTTTTTGCCTTCTTTTTGTTTCTTCCAGAGCTTCATTTTGCGCGATCGATCGCCGCCGTAGAGATTGCCGGTCACATGTTTGCGTAGTGCCGGCACCGTAGCCGAAGCAATAATTCTACCATCGCTCACGGCCTGAATTTTTATGGCAAATTGTGCGCGCGGCAAAAGCTCCCGCAGGCGCTCCACCATGTTCCGCGCCACCCGAACAACCTCGTCGGAAGCCACCACGCGCGAGAGGCCCGCCGCCCGCTCTTCGGCCACCACGACGTCAATACGCCGCAAAACGGCATCGCGGTACGATGCCACATCATAAAATAAAGAAGCATAACCCTCTGAAATGCGTTTCAAATCATCAAAGAATCCATCTACAAACACGCGCAACGGCAAATAAAATGTTACGCGCAGGCGGCTTGCCAGTGTTTCAACATTACCCATCTCGCCTTTACGCTTGGTAAGCAAGGAACTTAACGCCGTAAAAAATCGATCAGGAATAAAAATCTGGCCGGAAAGCCATGGCTCGCGCACGCGCACCAAGGCATGCGCATCGGGAAATCGCGCGGTATCGGCAATGTGCGCAACCGTTCCGTCTTTACGGGTAATTTCATAGGCAAGCGACGGCAATGACACCACCAATTCGCAATGAAACTCGCGCCGCAGGCGTTCAATGACGATTTCACTGTGGAGCAGTCCTAAAAATCCACATCGAAACCCTTTCCCCAGCACTTCATTTTGTTCTTCATTAAATGAAACGGCGGAATCATTGAGCCGCAATTTTGCGAGCGCATCCCGCAGAAGGGGAAAGTCCTCTTGCGAGACCGGAAATAAACTTAACCATATCATTGGTTTTGGCTCTTTGTATCCCGGCAACGGCTTATTGCCAATCGTATCGCCCACATGAATTTTCCCCGCTTCCCGTATGCCGGTGGCAACATAGCCGATATCGCCTGCAGAGAGCCGATCGCATGGTTTCAAATCAGGCGCAAAGATGCCCACCTCTTTGACGACAAATGAAATGCCTTCCGCCGCGAGTGTCGTATAATCCCCCTTTTTGATAGCGCCGTCCATTACGCGCACATGTGCAATCACGCCGCTGTGGGGATGAAAATGAGAATCAAAAATAAGCGCCCGCGTGTTTATTTTTGCCCCATCAACTCCGTTGTCCGGCGGGGTAAGCGAAGGGGCCGGAACGCGTTTGATTACTTCCTCAAGTAAGGCCTCCACTCCTTCGCCTGTCTTCGCCGATACCTGCATAATCGGCGCCTCTCCCCCTTTCGCCAAACCGAGAAACGCTTTTATTTCCGCCTCCGTTTCTTCAATGCGCGCATGGGGCACATCAATTTTATTAATCACCGGCAGGATTGTTTTGCCCAATTCCTGCGCGATGGCAAGATGAGCCACGGTTTGCGCTTGCACCCCTTGCGTGGCGTCAACAAGAAGAATGGCGCCCTCTACGGCCGCAAGCGCGCGAGACACTTCGTAAGAAAAATCAACATGACCAGGAGTATCTATGAGATTCAAAATATATTCTGAATCTTGAATTTCTAATTTAAAATTTCTAATTTCTAATTTTTGAAGTTTATTTAGAAATTGGGTATTAGGTATTAAAAATTTTGCATGATTTGGTTTCCAAGTCATGCGGACTGGCTGCATCTTAATCGTAATACCCCTCTCGCGCTCAAGATCCATCCGATCAAGCGTCTGCGCGCGCATATGGCGTTTCTCCACCGTACCGGTCAATTCCAAAAACCGATCGGCCAGCGTGGACTTGCCGTGATCAATATGCGCGATAATACAGAAATTACGGATGGACTTCTCGTGTTCTTGATCCATATATGTTATAATAAAGCCAGAAGCTTTTTTGTAAAGGAAACAACCTACAGAAACACAGGAGGCATTTATGTCCTTAGGAAAAATTATTTCTACTCTCCTGACTAGCCTTACTATGATAATCTGGTCAATGACGCTATTTGGATGTTCGGCTCACAGCAAACAGCAGATGATGGCCGATGAACTTTTTCAGACGTCATCGTATGAGCAATCACAAACAAAACCTCTTCATCGCTGCCAGATCATGTATCATACCTTTAAAATGCTTGACCAACAGCATCAAGCATACCTTGCTTATCTACGGGGTGAGCCGAGCGAAAGGCGCACTCCTCTCACCAGATCAGAAGTGGAGGCCGCCGGATTTGTCACTGAATATATAGGGGAAACCGGCGAGATGAAACGGGTAAAAAACCTTGAGGTTGCCACCGGCGATGCAGCCATTGATTTTTTACGGAGTCTCGGTAATTCGGTAAAGCCAAAATCGCCGCAAGAATGGGCTTTTGAAATGAGCATATGGGTTACGGTAGATATTCCCTGTGTAGACAAAGAGGGTGAGAGGCCTTTTATCTATATCAATAAATCAGAAGAAAGTGACACGGGTTTTCAGGACTATTATCGTTTTGTGTATCGCGGGCCTGATGTTATGTTGCTTTCCCGCAGGACGACACTTCCTTATTCAAAAACAAGCACGAGCGCTCCCGGTCTTGGCATTATCAAGGGCATGGACCGCGTAGGCGATATTGCCGTACGAGGCGCGAGTGAAGGCATACGGCACGGCATTAGAGGTGGACTTTGACGACGTTTCAAATCAATGAGGATGCTCCTTCATCTTGAAGGAGCTTTCTTTTTTGGGCGATCCCGCGATTATAGCCGCCGAGCGTGCCGTCCGAGCGCACCACGCGATGGCAGGGAATGGCGGGATCATAGTTTTTATTAAGTATATTGCCTACCGCGCGATAGGCCTTCGGTCTTCCTGCTACGCGCGCCACTTCGTGGTAGGTCATGGTGGCGCCCTTGGGGATGCGGGAGACAATAGAAAGAACGTTTTGTTTAAAACAGATGCTTCTTATTTTCTCTAATGTAACATTTGTATTTTTTAACACGTCACCATTCCAAATTTTGTCTGCGCTGTTTTAATATAGGATCGTTATAAAAAGTTTGTTTCATGTTGTTTGTTTCATAACCCCCTTAATCCCCCTTACCTTAAGGGGGAAACTTTTTTATCTCTCTCGAAAAGTATTTATCTCCTCCCCTTAAGGTAAGCCCCGTGGGACGGGGCGAAGGGGGACAAGAATGCTGGGAGTATTCTTGTCGGGAGGGGTTATCAAAAATTCATAACTGTATCGTCGGCAAAAAGTCCTGCGGAGCTTTTATTTCCAAAAGATGCGGCGGGATTTCGGCCAAAAAACGCGACGGTTCGGAAAACACCAGCTCGCCGCGCGAAAAACGCGCCTCGCTGCTTGCCAGAATCACCTGTTTGCGCGCGCGAGTGAGTGCCACATAAAACAAACGGCGTTCTTCTTCGAGCTCCTGCGGCTCTTGAGAAAGCGCGTGCGGAAAAAGCCCCTCTTCAAGGCCGGTTACATACACCACATTAAATTCAAGCCCCTTTGCCGCATGCACCGTCATCAACGGTACCCACCCCCCGCCATCCGATTGACGCACCGACATGACGCTCGGGGAGCGTCTGTCCGTCAATGCATCTTGCTCGCTCATTAAAGCCGCTTCCTCTAACAATTTCTGAGTGCTGTCCGGCGCAGGCAATTCCTCGTACCTGCGCGCCGCACCAAAAAGTTCACGTATATTTTCAATGCGCTCTTCGCCGTTTTTTTCTCCGGCAAGATATGTCTCAAACGCGGTTTCCTGCGCTATATATTCCAGAGCCTCGTGCGCTTTTTTCTCATGAACAATTTTTTGCAGCATAGTCATAAGTTTTTCAAAGCGATCAATACGCATTTTCTCAAACGACTTTAACGGAGCTATATGAGCCTGCCCACCCGCAAGGCGGGCAAAATATTTTACCTCCAATGTTTTGCCGATGCCGCGCGGCGGCGTATTAAGAATACGCGCCAAAGCGACACGGTCGGAGGGATTGACTGCATAACGCAGGTAGGAAAGCAAATCCTTAATTTCTTTGCGTTCATAAAATTTGGTGCCGCTCACGAGCCGATAGGGAATGCCCGCGGCGATCAGCGCTTCTTCCAATGCGCGCGATTGCGCGTTGGTGCGAAAAAGAATCGCCATTTCTTCGGGCTTTTCTCCTTCTTCCAGAAGGGTGAGCATATGGAGCGCAATCGCGCGCGCTTCCTCCGCGCTGTTATCCGCAATCAAATACCACAACAACGCTCCCCCATCGCGCCGCGTCCACAATTGCTTCGGGTGACGCGCCGCATTACGCGCGATGACCGCATTTGCCGCCTGCAAAATAAGCGGCGAGGAACGATAATTTTCTTCCAATGCAATCACCCGCGCCTCCGGCCAATCGCGCTGAAAAGACAAAATATTACGCCAGTCCGCCCCGCGCCACGAATAGATGGCCTGATCATCATCGCCCACCACCGCCACATTGCGATGCGCATGCGCCAGAAGGCGCGTGAGCAAATATTGCTGGTGGTTGGTATCTTGATACTCATCAATATGAATATAGCGCCAGCGGTGCTGGTAGCGTTCTGCCACCGCGGGATGGTTGGTGAGCAATAAAACAGTTTTTTGCAGAAGATCGTCAAAATCCAAGCTTTTGCTCCGCGCCAGTTCTTTTTCATACGCCTCAAAAAGATGGCGCAATTTCTCATCAAGTTCAGCTTGATCGGGTTCATTGTTTTTTATCCATGAAATTAAACTCTTAAGCCGCGCGGGCGTATAATAGGTGGACTCCACCCCTTCTTGTTCCAATACACGCTTGATAGTTTTAATGCTGTCATCCTCGTCAAGAATGGTATAAGAACGCGGAATGCCGATGGCGCGGCCATCCTCGCGGAGAATATAAGCGCCGAGGGAATGGAAGGTGCCGATCCATGGACTACCTCCATGTACCGCCATCACTACAAGGGGAGGTTCGGGGGGGTCATCGAGAAGCTTCGCAATTCGCTCCCTCATCTCCCCCGCGGCCTTATTCGTAAACGTCACGGCCAAAATGCTCTCCGGCGCAACTCCTTTGGCAATCAGATACGCCACGCGGTGCGTAATCACCCGCGTTTTGCCGGATCCGGCGCCCGCAAAAATAAGCAAAGGGCCCTCGGTATGCAAAACCGCCTCCTTTTGCGGCTCATTAAGGCCAGCGAGAAGTTTTGTGGTATCCGTCATAGAGGGATTGTACCAATTCCGAGGCGGATATGCTATGCTTGGGAGGTGTCTGAAAAGACTAGGACCACGGCTTATTGAACGCACACCAGCCATCACCATCGCATTTGCCTTTATCATCTCAAGTATCGCGATAATGACCATAAAACCGGCGGTTGCCCACGCAGGATTGTTTACATTTCTCGAACGCATTTTTACGCAATCAGTCACCAATGACCAGCAGCCAAGCAATCTCCAAGCGAATGTGGCTTCTTCCGCGGACCATTTTTTGAAATCGGCGCCCGCAAATGCGCCTGAAGGAGTACTCTTGACTGATCTTACGTTTGCGGATGACTCCGCGCTTCTGGCTTCTATCGGCCCTCTGGGCAATATCGCGGACGCCCAAGAAATCAAATCTGCGCGCATCTCCACCTATACGGTCCGCGAGGGCGATACCCTCTCCGATATTGCCGCTGCCTTTCATATTTCGGTGGCTACTCTGATTTGGGCAAATGATATCCAGCGCGCCGATACAATCAGAGCCGGCCAAGTGCTTGTTATTTTGCCCGTAACCGGCGTCCAGTACACGGTCAAACGTGGTGATACGATTGGTGGTGTCGTCAAGCAATTCGGCGGCGACCGAGAGGAAATTATCCGTATTAACCGTCTGCCCATTGACGGCACGCTGACTGCCGGAGAAACCATCTTAATTCCCAATGGCGAATTGCGCTTGGCGCAAAACACGACTCCCCCCAAAACGAGCCAGCGCACCTATTCCGATTACTATATGCGCCCCATCGTTGGCGGTGTGAAAACGCAAAGTATTCATGGGTTTAACGGCGTTGATCTTGCCAATAGCTGTGGATCGGCGGTGCGGGCCTCCGCACCGGGCACGGTCATTATCGCACGCGGTTCAGGCTGGAATGGAGGCTACGGCCACTATATTGTCATTGATCATCCCAACAACACCCAAACGCTCTACGCGCATCTCGGAAATCTTCATATCGCCGCCGGCACCTATGCCGCGCAAGGACAAACGATCGGCACGATGAGCACCAGCGGCCTCTCTACCGGCTGTCACCTGCACTTCGAAATCCGTGGTGCACGTAATCCATTTTGATAACCCCTCCCGACAAGAATGCTGGAAGCATTCTTGTCCCCCTTCGCCCCGACCGCGGTCGGGGCTTACCTATTCTTAACGAATTCTCTGTGCGATAACTTTTATATTTTCTTTCGGCTCATTCGAAACCACCCTCTGAATCGGTCCTCCTCCATCGCCATGCCATCGCGGGATGATATGGAAGTGAAGGTGTTGCACCTCCTGGCCTGACGCTTTACCGTAATTCATGCCGAGTGTAAATCCGTCGGGGTGAAGCGCGCGATCTATCTGCGCTATTACTTTTTTTGTGGTCTGAAAAAAAGGGCCGACGAGATCATCGGGAAGCTCCGAAATATTTTGCGTATGGCGCTTCGGAATTACCATGGTGTGCCCGGGCGCTCTGGGTAAAATATCCAAAAACGCCAGAGCGATCTCATTTTCAAAAACGATTTCCGTGGCAATTTCTTTTTTTACAAACCTACAAAAAAGGCACCCGTTCATATACTTCTATCATATATAAAAAATCGGCCAAGACAAGAGCTTAGCCGTTTTATCGCTATACAAAGCGCTGTGTTGACACAACGCCAGCGCACAGCACAATATCTTCTTTAATCCACTGCCATACTTCCCCTGTCTTAATTGCGTCACACGCATCCACAAGCATGCGGGGCGTTTCAGATGCGGCCGCTGCGAGGTCTTCGGGAGTAAAGCAGAGCTCTTCTTGCGAGCCGGGACCCCAACGATACCACCTGATGCCGTCGGGGATCATAAATAAATTATACTTCGTTCCAAGCTCGTCATCCCAGGTAAAAAAAGCCAGCATGAAATCCGTACGATACGGAGAAATAAGAGCAACTACTCGCCTCCCCGCCATACTCGCATTAAATTGGCGCCGCCATCTAAAAATGATTTCCGCATAAGGCAAGTTTGCCGCACATCGTTGTTCCCTCATTTTCATTTGATACGTTTCTTTGAATAACGAAATGCCCAAATTCCCCTAAAACACATGCATAGTGTATAA
>CAYHZD010000008.1:1527-18520 GCA_964361035.1 uncultured Candidatus Saccharibacteria bacterium | reverse complement strand
ATCAGAAACATGCTATTTATTAAGATTTTTTAAGAGAAACTCCCCGACCCCTCAACTAACTCTATAATTAGCCATGGCTAAATTTAGAGTAAAGTATAAGCTATGGTATATATGGTATATTATGACTATGCGATATGTAATTTTCAACGTAGGAATAATCGCTCTTTTTGCATTGATTCTTTTTGTCATGGGGCAGCCGCTCATTTGTGAGTGCGGCTATATAAAATTCTGGCATGGGCCTGTCGTACTTACCTCGGAGAACTCCCAGCACATCACCGATTGGTATACGTTCTCGCACATCATCCACGGCTTTGGGTTCTATTGGTTCCTCTGGCTGTTAGGCAAGCGATGGCCCTTGTTGCAGCCGCTTGGCGTGCGTTTTGTGCTCGCCCTCCTTATGGAAACCTCGTGGGAAATTTTTGAAAACACCGACTTTGTCATCAACCGCTATCGCGAAGTCACCATCTCGCTTGATTACTACGGCGACAGCATCATCAACGCGGTGGGAGATGTGCTTGCCATGATGCTCGGATTTGTGCTCGCATACCGTTGGCCGGTGTGGGCGATCATTGCGATCACGATAGCGCTTGAGCTTTTTGTGGGCTACCAAATCCGCGACAATCTCACACTCAACATCATCATGCTTATCTACCCCTTTGATGCCATCTTGCGCTGGCAGCAAGGTGGTTCATGATATTTATTTGTATATTTGTAACATTTTCTACGATCGTAGATTTTGTTACAAGTTTCATACACTTTGCTGCGCAATGTTTGTACCGTAATCTAAAAAAATGATATACTGTAAATAATGAATGCGTTTGCCATCGCAGGTATTTTGACTACAATAAGCGCTTGTGTGTTTGGTTATTTTGTATACGCACGAAATCCGAAACGGGATCTCAATAGAATATTTTTCGTGCTTACCATATCCATAACCACATGGGGACTAGGCGTTTTCTTTATCGCCATTGAAAATGATGCAACACGTGCGCTCACCATATGGCGGCTTACGTATTCGTTTGGCGTTATCTGGATCCCTATTCTGTTCCATCATTTCGTTCATATTTTTCTGCGCAATACGGATACGGAGCAAACAATACAATCCAAAGCCGCTCTGCTCGCCTCCTATGGCGTCGGCGCGGCATTTTTCTTTTTAGTCCAAACCGATAGTTTTTTCCCTGAAACACAATTATTATTCTCTTCTTTTTACTATCCCATCTATACCACATTACTCTATCCGCTCTTTTTTCTCTGGTGGGCAAGTGTCGTCATCTATGCCCACATAGAATTGATGACAGCTTTTTTCCGTTCTGAACCCGCCAAGAAAGAACAAATCAAATACTTTTTCCTCGCCACGTCTCTTGGATTTACCGGTGGAGCTGTCGCTTTTCTGCCGCCTTTTGGCATCGGGCTTTATCCGTATGGCACGTTTGCAATCCCCCTTTTTCCGATCATTATGACGTACGCCATGATGAAACACCGCCTGATGGACATCAGGGTCGTCATTACGCGCGCGCTTTTGTATTCGGTCATTATTGCCGCAATCAGTTGGGGGGTCATCGCGATAAGTACGGCAAACACTCTTCTTAAGGCGCGTTTCCCCAATCTTTCGCCGTGGGTTATTCCATTTCTTGCCGGTTCTCTGGCGTTTGCGGTAGGATATCTTTTTTGGCAGGAATCGAAAAGATCCGATAAACTCAAGGCGGCATTTATTACGGTGGTAGCACACAAATTCAGAACACCGCTTGGCGAAATACGATGGCTTGAAAGGAACAGACTTAAAGCCGGAAGGAAAGGATATGGTAACGCAACTTGAGATCTCGGCAAGCCGGCTTGTTGAACTGATCGGATTGCTGCTCCGTGTCGCCGCCGAAGAACAAGGTACTTCTTTCTATGCCTTAAAGCCGCTACACCTTGAACAAATCGTAGAGCAGGTTTTGAAAGATTATCAAACGAGGACAGAGAAAAAACGCTTGTGCGTGTCGCTTCAAATGGGCGAAAATCTTCCCGAAGTCAATGCCGACTACGAACAAATACGGTTCGTGGTGCAAACATTATTTCATAATGCCGTTTTGTATACGCCGGACGAAGGCACCGTGAATATAACGCTTAGAAAAGTCAACGATACGCGCGTGCGCTTGTCGGTCACAGATAGCGGCATTGGCATCAATCAAGAGGAATTTCCTTTTATTTTCTCAAAATTTTTCCGCGGCAAACAGGCTATGCTGATAGATACTGAAGGAGCGGGATTAGGTTTGTTTCTTACCAAAACCATTGTCAAGCGGCATGGCGGCAGTATCACCGCCAGCTCGGAAGGCGAAGGGAAGGGAAGTGTTTTTGTCATAGAATTACCTGCGCTTAACGCTTAAAAAAATCCGCTCCTTATCTTATTGTTAAAAAAGATATACTTCTTTATACTTTATATAGCACAAGAACGATTGAACAAAAAGGTCTCTTATCAAAACCTAAAAATGATAATATGTTTCCTCAACTTCTTCTCTCCAACGACATCGGGCTCTTTATTCTGCGCTTGGCGGTGGCGATTGTTTTTGCCGTGCACGCCCTGCCGAAACTGCAAAACAAAATGGGAAGCACGTTTCTGCTGCTCGGCGTGGTAGAGGCAATTTCGGCTATCGCGCTTATACTCGGTTGGTACACTCAAATCGCGGCGTTGCTTTTAGCGATCGTGATGATTGGCGCCATCTACATGAAAAAAATAAAATGGGGTGTTCCATTCGCCGCGATGGATAAAACCGGCTGGGAATTTGACTTCACACTCCTTGCCGCCAATATCGCAATTCTTTTAAGCGGCGGCGGATCGTACGGCTTATGACGCCGCACGCGCTCCTTTTTATCATTGCCGCTATCGGTATTAGCGAGACCGCCTATCTGATCAAAACGCGCGTGCGCTCCGAAACACCCATCTGTCCCATCGGTGAACAGTGTGCGGTGGTGCTCGCGAGCCGATATAGCAGACTGTTTTTATTGTCCAACGATGTATGGGGGCTTCTTTTTTATATTACAAGTGCGCTTCTCACTTTATTTTTGGCGATAGGAATTGCTCCAGTAACGCTTTGGTACACACTGCTAAAAATCTCGGTTCTTATTGGTTCACTCTTTTCTCTTTTCCTTATCTATCTTCAATGGCGCATCATCCGCGCATGGTGTTTTTGGTGTGTGATGTCGGCAATCACGGTGTGGCTGATGGGCGCTCTCCTCATGACATCCAATCTCGTGCGGTAGGGGAATATTTCATTTATTACAAAGAGATTGATAGGCAGGCTCAAAGGCCGCACAGACAGCGGATCGTTTTGTTTCTTCGTTGAACAAACCGCGCAGGCGCGAGGCAAGAGTGGTATAGCACGATTCTTTTCCTTTTTCCGGGAGTGCGGCGCAAAGTTCGGCGCCTTGATTTTCAAGGCCATCCCCCCAAAAATCAACAATCACGTTAATGGCGCCCACCACGCATTGAAGATAGAAATCCTTTTCTTGAGGAACTTTTTCGCAGATGTCGCGAATTTTTTGAGGATTGCGCAGCGTGTGCCCTGCCGCATCGCGCCCGAAACTTTTAAAACATACGGATACCATATCGGCAGGCGCCTTAAGACATTCGGGTACTGCCCGATCAAAATCGTAATCAAAAAGAGTGAGCATCCAACTTGTCTGCATTTGGTAGCATTGAAACTGCACTGAATGCGCCTGATCAATGATACTGCAGGGGACATGAGGATCTTTGTTTGCCCACTTCGTATCATGACCGGGAATGGCGCCAAACCCTTGAGCGGTTACGATATTTTCCATAAAAATGCCCCCGTAACATGAACTGCGATCGTAATCCGTCGCAAGACGATCGCACGTGCGAAGCGCGAGCGGCAGATCATAATCTTGATACGCCATAAGACCATGACCGATGCCATGCAAACATTCAAATCGGCCAAACGCCGTGGGAAACGCATCACAGACCTCTTTGACATCTTCTGCCACATTCTGCGTGCCGCGCTCGGCAAGAAAGGCCTCAATGGCGCCGTGGTAAAATCCAGAATGGCAGGACGCATCGCCTTCACGAAATGTGCGAACTCCAAATTCTTCATAAGCAACGCGACCGATCGTGTGCGATTCTTGATGGCAGTCAATCGTCGATCCTCCGCCGGAGTCGGCAAGAAGATCGTCCATGACTGCCCGAGGACCCGATTGATTAATGAGTTCCCGCAGCGCCGTTTCATTTTTTGCTATTTCTATCATATTGACGTCTGCAAGAAGGATAAGCGCTTTTTCTTTCGTAAGAGTAGGATTTTTATTTTGTGACGATGGCTTAGGGAGAGTGGGGGAACTGGACTCTTCTCCTTCAACCATAATAACGCCGCTCATATCAGGCAATATATGATCGTGATAACGCCACTCGCCCGGGCGTTCAAACGTAAATGACCACGACTCGCCCGGGGGTATCCGGTACTTCGGATCAAAGGCGGGATAAACCGCGTGGGACGGATGAATGTCGGAAGCCGGCCAATGTTCTTTGGTATCGGTATTCAAAAAAGTCACCGTCTCTCCCTTTTGAATGGTAAGATTGGGCGGGCGATATCCTTCCGTGCCCATACGAATCGTATGGTCATCAACCGATATGTCTTCATCCGATATGACTTCTTCTGTTACTTGAGATACAGGTGTTACTTCAGATACATGCGCAAGCCCTTGAAAATCGCTCGCGGACCGATGGAGATAGACGGCAATTCCTATCCCCAGCATGGCGGCAATTCCCCCGACAACAAAAAAATACTTGAAAAATTTCATAGATATCTCTATCATAAAGATATTATTAAAATAATCAAGAAAATATATTTTTGCTTTATCTTCGCTTAAAAAACTCTTTGAGCGGTATGAACGGTTTGTAACGCTCCCTGCATTCGCCATCGGATTTATTTTTGACAACCTCACGTTGCGGCGGGTGGATCTGCTGCGCGAGCATCTTATATTGTCGGGGTATGTGATTGTGGCGGGAGCAATGATTGTGCTTGCCAGCAAGCGGCCTGGATGGAAAATCCCTGCGTTTGTGATGCAGATAGCGTTCGGCGCGCTCTTTAGCGCGTTCGTGGTGTTTTACGTGCGGAGCGCTTCGTTTTCGGCAAGCTGGATGTTTTTGCTGTTTCTTGTTTTATTTTTTGTGGGCAATGAATTTTTTCGCGCGCGCTACGAACGTTTTGTGTTTCAGACGAGCGTGTTTTTCATCGCTCTTTTTTCATATGCCATTTTTGCCCTCCCCATCCTTTTGGGGAAAATCGGCGCAGGCATATTTTTATTGAGCGGAGCCATAAGTGTAGCCGCGATCGGAGGGTTTGCACGCCTCTTGAAAAAAGAAATGCCAAAAAGCGTATTGGTCATTTTCGCCCTTTTTAATATATTTTATTTTGCCAACATTATTCCGCCCATTCCGTTGGCGCTCAAAGAATCCGGCATTTATCATCGCATTGAACGCATCAATGGCAGCTATCGCGTGCTATACGAAAAGCCGCCATGGTATCGATTTTTTGATGATACCAGTGTTGTTTTCCATACGATACCGGGCAAGACGCTCTATGCCTATAGCGCGATCTTTGCTCCTGTGGGCATTCAAACCGATATCGTGCATCGCTGGTCATATTTTGATGAAAACAAAGATGAATGGTTCTATGAGACCGCTATCCGATTTCCCATCACGGGCGGGCGCGAGAACGGCTATCGGGGATATACCTTCAAACGCAACGCGAGAGCGGGCCGCTGGCGCGTGGACGTGCAGACCCCGCGCGGCCAAACCCTCGGCCGCATGACCTTCCGCGTGGTGGAAGGTATCCCTCAAGAACTTACGGAAGCGGTACGGTAACACAGGAATACTTGCAGAAAAAAGGTGAAGGTGGTACAAAACCTCTATGGACCAAAAAATAAAAGTATATTTCGGCATTGGGGGGTTTGCGCTCTTGGCGGTGGTAGCGTTTTCGGTGGCGAGCTATGCGCACACCTATTCGCGCTCCATTGAACCCTCCGCGTTCCGCAGTTTTACCGTAAGCGGGGAGGGGAAGATGGTAACAATTCCAGACGTGGCAAAGTTTTCTTTCACGGTGCTCACGCAGGGCGGCATCAATCTCGCCGAACTTCAAAAGGAAAATACCGGCAAAGCAAACGATGCTATCGCGTTTGTGAAATCAAAAGAAGTAAAAGAAAAAGATATCGCGACACAGTCATATAATGTCACACCACGCTATCAGCATTTTGATTGTCGGCCCTCTCCTCAGGGAGGTTCGGTTTCTTGCCCTCCGCCGGAAATTGTGGGCTACGAAGTAAGCCAAACCGTGAATGTAAAAATACGCAACTTTAATGTGATAGGTGATCTGCTTACCGGCGTGGTAGAGAATGGCGCTAATTCCGTCTCACAGCTTTCCTTTACTATTGATGACCCCACGAGCGTGGAAAACGAAGCGCGCAATCAAGCCATCGAAAAGGCGCGTGCGAAAGCAAAATCAATTGCAAAAGCCGGCGATTTTCGCTTGGGCCGTTTGCTTGCCATCCAAGAAGACGGGGGGTTTCCTCCGTATGCGCGTGTGCAATCGTTGAGCGCAAAAGCATTTAACGAAGCGGCTCTCGCCCCTACCATCGAACCGGGATCGCAAGATGTAAGGGTGGCGGTTACGCTTACCTACGAAATTCGCTAATGAAAACAAAGAAAAAATACCACTTTACCGGGGTGGCGGGCACGGGTATGTCCGCTCTTGCCGCGATATTGAAACAAAGGGGGCGAGAGATTACAGGGTCAGACGAGGCAAACGATTTCCAAACCGCAACAAGTCTGCGCAACGCGGGCATTCAGGTCAAACGCTTCAATCCCGCGAACATCACAAAAAATCTTGACCTCGTGGTGTATTCAAGCGCCTATAATCCCGCCACGCATCCAGAGCTTAAAAAAGCCGCAAAGATCGGCATTCCGATACAATCCTATGCCGAAGCGCTTGCCGCATTATTTAATAGCTATGAGCGGCGCGTGCTCGTCACCGGCACGCACGGTAAATCCACCACAACTGCAATGATCGGACATATCCTTACCGAGGCAGGTCATGATCCCACGGTCATAGTAGGAGCGGAAGTGAAAAATTGGAAAAGCAATAGCAGAACGGGAAAGTCAAATATTATGGTGGTGGAAGGCGATGAATATCAAGAAAAAGTTTTGCTCATGAACCCCACACTTCTGGTACTTACCGCAACTGACTATGATCATCCGGATTATTTTAAAAACCAAACTGCCTACGAGAGTATGTTTGATACGCTTGTGCGGCGAATGCCAAAAAATAAAAATAACGTTGTGTCGTGGAAAAAATTTGCTCAAGCGTTCCGCAATCACCCTGCGGTATCCATGCCTTATCTGATGGGCAAACACAACCAACAAAATGCGCATTGTGCCTTGCGCGCCGTGCGCCTCCTCGGCCTCAAAGAAACCGCCGTAAAAAAAGCGCTGAAAACATTTAAAGGGGTGGGAAGGCGTCTTGAATTTCACCGCAAACCGGAGGCACCCGTTGTTCTTCTCGATGACTATGCGCATCATCCCACAGAAATCAAGGCCTCACTCAACGCGGTCCGCGAGCGTTATCCAAAACAACGGATTATAGTCATTTTCCAGCCGCATACCTTCTCGCGCACCAAAGCGTTCCTTGACGATTTCGCACAATCGTTTTCTGATGCCGATGCGGTCATTGTCCTCAAAACCTTCAGCTCGGCGCGTGAACGCACTGGACCAATCGGCGCAAAAGAACTTGCACAAGCAGCCGCAAAACACCATCCCTCCGTGCGCTATGCGGCGACCCACAAAAAAGCAATTGCGCTCGCCAAAGATCTAGTGCGCAAGTCGCGTCAGACGCGGCGCGAGCAGGCGGTTCTTATCACCATGGGAGCGGGTGATGTGAATCATCTCCTTGGCCTTCTCTAAAAAAAGATGCCCCTCGAGATGGTCAATCTCATGTTGCAGCAGGCGCGCAAAAAGGCCGGAGGCGCCGCGCTCGAATTTTTTTCCCTGTTCGTCGTAAGCGAGCACTCTTATTTTCTCGGCTCTAGGAACAATCCCAAAGGTACCCGGCACACTCAAGCATCCTTCGGAATCCTCAACTTTTTTGCGCGAGGATTTTAAAATTTTGGGATTGATAAACACAAAGTGTTGCCATTTTGGAAGTTCTTTAGAAAACCCCCTTTCATCCCCCTTATCAGGGGGAGAGATATCAACAGAGTCCCCCCTGATAAGGGGGGCGCGGGGGGTTTGTTTTCCCACCGCTTCCAACTGAAGCGCCTCTTCTGAAGCCACAAAAATTCGCAAGGGAACGCCAATCTGCGGGGCGGCAATGCCAATGCCATCCTTGCTTACGCGCAGGGTATCCGACATATCTTCAATAAGCCGCTGAACCCGCGGCGATGTGATTTCTTTAATCGGCACCTCTTCGGCCACTTGATGCAAGATTGCCTTTGGCTCTCTCGTGATCGCGTGTTTTACCATAGATATAACGGTACTACAATGTACTCAACGGATCAACGATCACCATAAAAGAAGCATCGAGTGAAGAAAGAAGGGTCTTTAGTTCTCGATAGCTGTTTTCTTGCCCCCAACGCACGGGATCCATGCGCACCAGGAGATGATGCCGAAATTTATTTTTTTCTTTGGCAATGAACGCAGGATAGGCAACCGACATTGACGCTCCTGGTGCGTCAATTTTTCCTGGTGCGTCAATTTTTTTGCGCAGCGACTCAATGGCATCGCGCGCGCCCTCCGGCGTGAGCGCATGCGCCGTTATTTTAACAAGCAATGAAAAGGGTGGCCATTCTTTTCTTTTTTTTAATTCCTCGCGAAAAATACTTTCGGCATCCCCGCGTTCAAAAGCTGCAAAAAGCGCGTGGCGTGGAATAAAACTCTGTATCACGACATGCTCTTCGGCATGTTCGGCAAGCTCCCAGAGCAAACGCGTAATGCGTTCCGGCAAATAAAAATCAGGAAACGTAAAAAGAAAATCCAACGAGGGCGCCACCAAGAGGGGAGCGGAAATAGCAGGATTTTCCAGCGCCATTTCCGTGCCGAGTAAGATACCGTTTTCGCTTTGTAAAAATGCAATGCGCAGCGCTTCTTTGCGTTTTGTGGTTTTTGCGTTATCGGCATCAAGGCGAAAGAGCGCGCGTTGCGGAAAGAGCGCGCGCAGCGCTTCCTCAATGCGTTCGATGCCAATGCCGTATATTTCAATATTCCACGATCCGCATTGCGGGCAACGATTATCAATAATTTTACGAAATCCGCAGTGATGGCAAGAAAGAATTTTTTGCTCTCTATGCAAGCGCAATGGTGCGGTGCATGATGGACATTCCACGACACTGCCGCAATCTTTGCATAGCAGCATGGAGCCGTATCCACGATGATTGATAAAACAAAAAATACGTTTGTTGTCATATTTTTTTATCACGTCGACGAGTTCGCGTGAAAGAAGAGGGAAGACGCGCTTACGATAGGATAGATGCGTAAAATGCTCTTCTTTTTTTAAGTCAATGAGTTGGACACCTAGTGTTGCGCGCCGGCGGGGCGATACATAGGTAAGCGCGGCAGGAGCAACGAGATCGGCAGGTGAGGCGACGCGTTTTCCCTTCCATAATGAAAAAGGAACAAGGGCGCTTAATTGTTCAAAAACACGCACAACATTGACAAAAGGAATCTCGCGCTGCCAGAAATGGGGGGAAGAGGCGTCATCAATAATGACGGTTTCTGTGTCCGGGCGGATCGCTCCGATAGCGATGGGAGTTCCTACCACCACCACTCCCTGTTTTTCCGTGCTTTCCGCCGGTTGGCGGATTTCCTGCCATCGTTTCCGTAATGACGCCGCTGGCATCTCTGCCGTCAGCAAAAGAGGAGGCCGCGGTAGATGGGAAAGAGCACTCGCATACGAAGAGGCGGCAGCAATGGTAGGCGCAATCAAAAAAAGCGATTTATTGCGCGCGAGCGCCTCGCGCGCTTCGTTGGCCCACAAGCGCAGGCGATCTTCTCGGGTGCCGATGGCGGTACGGATTCGTGTTACCCCCCCGCGCCCCTGCCCGTCCGGCAGGCGGGCCCCCTTGGTAAGGGCATTGTGCCCAACATTGAATGTTCGCGCAACATTCAATGTTGAACGTATCGGCTGTTTCAAAATCGCGGAAGGAATAAACTGTTTTAAAAACATCCCGGGCGGCACTAAAAAATAATACTGCGCCCATGCGGCAAGCGTAAAAAATACTTCTGGCAATAAAGGAGCAGAAGAAATAAGGCTGCTGATCCGTTTTGCGCGAAAATCCGCGCGCTTCAGGGCGCTTTTGCGCGATTCCACATCTTCCACCTCTGCGACGACGGCCGGGACTTTTCTGCGGCCAATTTCCACCTCCACCAAAGCGCCTTTTGTCACCTCGCGCGCGGTAAAATATGTAAACGAATATCCCATACTCCGCGGCAAATTTGCCAAAGGATACACCCGTACCAATTTCATCGTGGCCATATGTCCCATTAAGCCAGAAAAGCAACATAAGCGCAAAAATACTAAAAATAGCTACACGGCGGTGCGATTTGCAATATCTCTTTATTTTTTCTGTGCCAAGATTTTGCACGGGCGAGAATTGATTCCACGCCGTGACTAATTGAGGAAAAGAAATGTTTTGCACTTCAAGATCGCGTCGAATGTCTTGCGTGGAAGCGCCGTTCCAGACCGCCCACGGAAAATTTGCGCCGCTCGTGTTCAATACAAGCCGCGCGGGAACATCTTGCCGTAAGCGCGCTATTTTATTTGCTACGCGCGTGGCAACGACCGATCCAAGCGACGCGCCATACACAGCAAGTAATGATTGCTTCTTTGGTCCACCTATATCATCCCAGATGCGGTTTTCCAGTAACGTGAGGTTGCGCGTGGTCATTTCTACGTCGGCCGTAAGTAAATCCTCGCTATAATAATAAACCAAAACACGAAATGCCTGCTTCAAATCCGGGTGACTGAATAGACGCGCAAAGATTTTATAGGGCCAATATGCGGCCCTCCAATGCGGGATAACCACAAACACACGTTGTTTTAATATCGGTATAGCAAGTCATAGCGTCGTTTGCAAGACCTCTTGCAATTTGGCAGAATAAGAGTTATATGGAAATAAAGGAATATACACCGGCACAAAACGAACAGGAGGGTCTTGAGATGGGCATTGATGAAGAAGAACAAATACGCAAAGAATTTGAGGATGCCGAAGAAGAAATTAAGGATTTACACGCACACGAGCCGAAAGCGCACCCAGGATTTGGTACGGAGGAAATGTATAAACTTGCTGAGCAACACCCGACCGTCGAACGATTTTTTATGGATGGCGACGAAGTTTTGGGTTTAAGTGAGGAAGATAAAAAAAAACTTACCCAATGGGAGCAGGAATATCTTGACGGTACTATTAGTGTCGAAGATGAAAAACAGCTAGAGCAATGGTATATTAAATACCAAAAATTACTGAAGCGTCACGCAACCCATTAAGAAATACTGCCCCGCTCATCGGTTTTCCTCCCTCCGCTTGGAGTCTCTCTACGAGAAGCACTCCCTCACCACAAGCGACCAAAAGGTCGCTATTTTGTTTAATGATAGTGCCGGGTTTAGGATCGCTGCGTCGCTCCTCACTATCGCTCGTCGCTCCTTCCAGTGATACATTCAATATTTTAACTCGCAAATTTTTTCCACCTTGTTTTAGCGTCGTCCACGCCGAAGGCCATGGGGTATAGGCGCGTATCATGCGTTCGATTGCTTCGGCGGATCTGTGCCAATCAATACGGCCGTCCTCTTTGGTGATCATTTTTGTATAGGTGGCTTTTGCGTGGTCTTGCGGCTGCGGCGCGATTTCATCACTACTGAGCCATTTCGGAATTGTCTCTATCAAAAGTTGAGCGCCAAGATGCGCGAGTTGGTCTTGTAGTTCTGTCGCATAAAATTTTGAAATTCCCAATTCTTGCACAGCAAGAATTGGGCCGTGGTCCATTTCTTCATCTAAAAGCATAATCGAGACCCCAGTCACTTCATCGCCGTTTAAAATCGCTGCTTGAATGGGGGAGGGTCCGCGATAGCGCGGCAGAAGCGAGGGATGCACATTGATGGCGCCCTTGCGGGGAATATCCAAGAGTATTTTTGGAATAATCTTACCGTAGGCAGCCACCACAAAAAGATCGGGGTGTATCTTGGTAATTGTGGAGACCAAATCGTCATTATTTTTTAGCGTAGCTGGTTGCGCAAACGAAATACCGTAATCTTCGGCGAGCGTTTTGACGGGCGGAGGAGTGAGCATATTGCCACGCCCTTGAGGTTTGTCGGGCGCGGTCACGACAAGCGCGGGCATGAGTCCCGCTTCAATGAGTGTTTTGAGAATAATGATAGCGAATTCGGGAGTACCAAAAAAAACGTAATTCATAATAAATTTTACGAGGTTGAACCTCGTAAACCTCGTAAAAAAGTTTCTGCCTGTTTGCGAAATTCGGCGGGATTGCCGGTCGTATAATATTCTTTTGTGGCGTCCCGCGAAAGCGCGCGTTCCACTTCCGGATGCCGAATAAGATAAGATTGCAGAGCAAAGGCGACATGCTCGCCGGAGGAAAAAAGAAGCGTGTCATTCCCAAGCAACGACCGAATCAGGGAAGCGAGAAGCGGATAATGAGTGCATCCAAGGATCAAGTGGCGGACCGGCGTTTGTTGAAAGGGAGCAAGGTATGTGGCAAGCACCGCGCGTGTCGCATCATGATCATGATATCCGCCCTCAATGAGAGGAACCAGAAGTGGACACGCTTGCTCAACAAGAGTGCACCCGACCGGCAAAATTTTTTCCAATTCTTTGCGATAGGCGCCGGAAGCAACCGTAGCCGGGGTAGCTAGAAGCCCGATTCGATCCCCGGGCCGCGCCTCCCTGGCAATCGCCTCTGCCACGGGGATCAGTACGCCCAGTACACGCCGCCCGGGGAAATGATCCGGCAGCCACTCCTGTTGCAAGCACCGAAGTGCAATCGCGCTTGCCGTGTTGCAGGCGAGAATAACCAACGGGGATCCTTGCGCAAACAAGAAAGAAACAGCTTCCTTGGTGTGAGTATGGACCTCATCAGGAGTGCGTTCGCCATACGGCGCGCGCGCATTATCGCCGAAATAACAATAATCGTATTGCGGCAATTTTTTTACGATTTCTTTCAAGACCGAGAGGCCACCGTAGCCGGAATCAAAAATGCCGATGGGTGTTTTCATAGTTCAATGGTGCTTCCTATAAATGTTTTACCAATTTTTTAAATGCATCGCCCCGTTCTTCATAATTGCAAAATTGATCAAAGCTGGCTGCCCCGGGTGAAAGGAGAATAACATCTCCCTTGTTTGCTTTTTGAAGGGCGGCGGCAAAAGCATCGGATAATCTCATACCATCAAATACTGCTTTGATGTGCGGTGCCGCCTCTATTGCTTCTTTAAGCGGCTTGTCATCGACGTTTTTACTCACACCTCCCATAATAAGCAATACGGGCTGAATAATCGAGTGGATGGCGGCAATCGTGGCGTGCGGGATTGTGGCGGCGGAATCATTGTAAAAAAGAATGCCGCGTTTTTTGGCAACAAATTCAAGGCGGTGCGGGTTGCCTTTAAAAGACAACGCCACTTTTTTTATTGTGCGTTCGGGCACACGAAAATGACGGGCGACGGTCGCTGCCATCACGGCATTTGCAAAATTATGAGCTCCAAGCAAGCGAAGATCACGCTCTTCAAAGAGAACAAACTTTTTTACTTCAACGGCACATTTTTTTGCCTTGCTTTTCTGCGCGATATGTTTTGCATACGCGCTTTGCGCAAAAAAGAACATGGTATCTTTTTGTGTTTGATGGTTTGCAAGAGAGGCCTTTGCATTGATATATTCACGCATACTGCGGTGATGATCGAGATGATCAGGGAATATCTCAAGCATGACGGCCACATCAGGGGAGTGCGGAAGACGTTCAAGCTGAAAACTGGAGAGTTCCAGTATGGTTATCGAATGAGGAGTAAGGCGCGGGAGAATATCCAGCATGGGAGTGCCGATATTGCCCGCCAGAAATACGCTTTTATGGTGCGCTTTCAGCATTCGATACAACAACGTAGCGGTTGTGCCCTTGCCCTTGGTGCCGGTGATGCCGATGAGTATTCCTTTTGCGCGTTCGAAAAAAAGAGCGGTGGGGGTCGTACATTGCACACCACTTTTGAGCGCCTGTACGATTTCTGGCGTATGCCAGGGAATCCCGGGAGATTTGACAATCAAATCATATGAATCAAGATGATCGAGATAATGATCGCCTTGTTTTTGATCCCGTATCGCGATAGATGTTTTTTTATGCTGACTTGATCTTTTCAAAAATCGCAGGGCCGATGCGCCTTCTTTGCCAAAACCGAGTATTGCCACTTTTCCGTGCGGTTGCATTTTTATATTATATCATATATTCTTCATTTTGTCATGGATGGCATATTCTATGTGGTCGCCACGCCAATCGGCAATCTGGGCGACATCACCCTGCGCGCGCTTGAAACGTTGCGCCGCGTTGATATGATACTCGCTGAAGATACAAGAGTAACGCTCAAATTACTCAATTATTTTGGTATCAAAAAACCGCTTATCTCGTATCGCGAGGAAATCCATCACCGCGTGTTGCCGCGCGTAATCAATCTCTTGCGGGAAGGCAAACAAGTTGCGCTCATAAGCGACGCGGGCACGCCCGCCATTGACGATCCAGGGTCGTCAATCGTGCGGGATTTGCGCGTAAAAGGATGTGAGCATATCGTGCCGATCCCGGGGCCTTCGGCGGTGACCGCGGCTTTCTCGGTGGCGGGTATTGCCGCCCAGCAATTTTTCTTTGCCGGATATCCGCCCCCCAAAAAGAAAAGAAATAAATTTTTTGAGGATCTTGCGGGGAGGGAAGAGCCAGTTATTCTTTTTGAGTCGCCTCATCGGTTACTCAAAACACTCAAGGATTTAGAAAAGACGATCCCCGATCGGCGCTTCGCGGTGTTCAAAGAACTCACAAAAATCCACGAGCGCTCGTGGCAAGGCACACCAAAAGAAATTCTCGCGGCACTCACCAGCGAGCTGATAAAAGGAGAGTGGGTGATCATCATTGGGAAAAAGGAAAAAATGTAACAAAATAGTTCTATGCAGGCCATACTCCACAATATCCGCAGCATACACAATGTGGGCTCGATGTTTCGTACCGCTGATGCAGCCGGCATTGAAAAGCTTTATTTGACGGGCATTACACCCACGCCGGTTGACGAATGGGGAAGAGTGCGGCCGCAGTTTGCAAAGGTCTCACTCGGCGCGGAAGAAACGGTACCTTGGGAAAAGCACGCATCAGCCACACGATTGATAAAAAAGCTAAAAAAAGGAGGGTACCGTATTTTCGCCGTGGAGCAGCACCAACACGCAGTCTCTCTTGCCGAATTTTGCGCCAAAAAACCTTACAGTAAAATTAGCGGTAGCAGATTTTACTGCACGCTTTCATTGACACACACTGTGTTAGTAATGGGCAACGAGGTGCGCGGACTTTCATCTGCGATCCTCAAGCACGCCGACCACATTGTGGGAATCCCCATGCGCGGCAAAAAAGAATCGTTGAATGTGGCGGTCGCATTCGGCATTGTTGCGTATTCGTTTTTATTAAGAAAGTAAACACTTTACCAACGATCGTTGGTTAATTGTTTACTATTTCAAAAAGAAAAGCCTCAACTCAAATATTGAGATAACATTAAACATATATACTGTCAAGTCTTAAAAGAAGAAAATTTTTGCTATGCTAGAAAATATGGAAATACGCACACGGATGGCGCCGGCGCCAACGGGGTTTTTGCATGTAGGCACGGCACGCACGGCAATTTTTAATTGGCTTTTTGCTCAAAAACAGAAAGGTATTTTTGTCATGCGCGTGGAAGATACCGACAAAGAGCGATCAAAAAGGGAATTTGAGGAGGATATTCTGGAGGGCTTTCGCTGGCTTGGACTTACGTGGGATGAACTCTATCACCAGAGCGAACGCTACGAGATTTATAAAAAATATTTGGAAAAATTACTTGAGGAAGGCAAAGCGTTTTGGTGCCCGCACACCAAAGAGGAATTAGAACAAGGGGGACCGCTTCATCGCTGCAGTGCCCGTGACGCAAATCAAGCGAATGGGGAACTGATACGTCTGAAGATTCCGCTTGGCGAAAAAATTTGTTTTGACGACATCATCCGCGGCAAGATTTGTTTTGAATCCGATCTCTTAAGCGACATTTCACTTGCAAAAAATCTTGACACACCACTCTATAATTTTGCCGCCGTGGTGGACGACCACGAAATGAAAATTTCCCATGTGATCCGCGGCGAAGATCACATTTCCAACACCCCCAAACAGATTCTCATTGGCCGCGCCCTTCGGCTTGGCGAGCCCGTCTGGGTGCATATGGCCCTCACGCTTGGCAAAGATCGCTCCAAGCTCTCCAAGCGCCACGGCGCTACTGCCTTGCGCGATTATCGCGATCAAGGATATCTACCGGAAGCGATGCTCAATTATCTCGCCCTGCTTGGCTGGAACCCCGGTGATGAGCGCGAAATAATGAGCCGCGATGAACTCATCGGCGCATTTTCACTCGAGCGTATGCAGAAAAGCAATGCGGTTTTTGATATTGAGAAGCTGGATTGGATGAACGGGGAGTACATTCAGCGATTATCCGAACAGAATCCTCACGAGCTGCTGGAACGAAGTAAGAAATTTTTTCCAATAAATTCCAAATTCCAAATTCCAAATTCCAAATTATTGAAAATTTTGGAAATAGAAAAAGAGAGAATAAAAAAATTGGGTGACCTAAGAGAAAATACAGCGTTCTTTTTTGAACAGCCGGAATATGACAAAGAGCTTTTGCGGTGGAAGGGGATGCAAGATTTCACCAATATTAAAAAACATCTGGAAGCCATAAAAAAAATCATCGCC
>CAYHZD010000008.1:0-1427 GCA_964361035.1 uncultured Candidatus Saccharibacteria bacterium | reverse complement strand
GCAAGATTTCACCAATATTAAAAAACATCTGGAAGCCATAAAAAAAATCATCGCCGAGGATGGCGATGTGATGGCATATGCCGATATGCATGGCAGGGGAGAGGTATTGTGGCCGCTGCGGGTGGCTCTCTGCGGGCGGGCGGCTTCCCCGGGGCCGTTTGAGATCATGGAGGTATTGGGGAGGGAAGAGACGTTGGCACGGATTGATACCGCGCTGGAAAAGCTTGAAAAATTGAAATAAAAATGCTGAAAAAAACCAAAGACCAAAGACCAAAGACCAAAACCATAGAGAAAAAACTGCAAAATGTTTTAATATTTTTGGTTTGTGGTTTTGGTTTTATATCTTTAATTTTTGGTTTAATCGCTCACGCTTCCACCGCCAATGACCTGAAATCCCAAATAGAAGCGCGTCAGCAAGAGATCAAAAATCTTGAGCTTGAAATTGCGAAATATCAGTCGTCCTTGGTGGAAACGCAAGCAGAAAAAGACACGCTGGAGCGCGCCATCGCGCGCCACAAAACGCAAATTAAAAAACTGCAGGCCGATATTGCCCTTACCCAAAAACGCCTTGAGCAAACCGAACTTCTCATTACCTCGCTTTCCGGCGAAATAAAAGAAAAAGAGGAGGGAATCGCTCGCAATCGAGAAAGTCTTGCCGAAACCCTTCGTGTTGTCCGCGCGCGTGATGAAACATCATACATTGCTTTGCTTTTAGGCAACAGCGTCCTGTCAGAATTTTTTGGCGAATTGGAAGCGCTTGAACGCCTCGAAGAGCGTATCAAAAATCAGCTTGGCAATTTGTACGCGCTGCGAGAGGATCTCACGGCCTCGCGTAAGGAGGCGGAAGTAAAAGGAAAAGATTTACAATCTTTTAGAGAAGAATTGGGGGATCGCCATATCATCGCGGAAGAAAATAAACGCAAGAGCGACGATTTATTAAAAGACACAAAAAATAAAGAAGTAGTCTATCACCGCCTGCTGGATGAAAGGGAAGCCAAGCGCGCCAAAATTCTTGAAGAGCTCACGACAATCGAAGATGAATTGCGGCGGCTTATTGATCCTTCTCTTTTGCCCACAAAAGCAAAGGGTATCCTTGCCTGGCCACTCAAAGATCCGTTTGTCACGCAGGGTTTCGGTTTGACAGATTTTGCGACATCCTATGGATCTGATGTATATAACGGAAAAGGCCACAACGGTGTCGATTTCCGCGCGCCCATCGGCACACCTCTCTACGCTGCCGAGGACGGAACTATCAAAGCGATCGGCAACACCGATACGGTTTGCCCCGGCGGCTCATACGGAAAATGGATTATTATTGATCACGCAAATAATCTCTCCACGCTTTATGCGCATCTTTCGCTGATCAAGGTTGCCTCGGGGCAGGCAGTAAAGCGCGGCGATCTGATCGGCTATAGCGGGCGCAGCGG
>CAYHZD010000007.1:14829-18934 GCA_964361035.1 uncultured Candidatus Saccharibacteria bacterium | reverse complement strand
TCCTATGAGCGGCTTTTCGGGGTGCGTGGGGAAAGGCATTTCGTTATTCAAAGTACGTTTCATCGGCGGTCTGTTTCTTTCGGGCCCCCGCTTCCTTCCCGAGTAACTTTTTGTGTATTTTTTCCTGCATATCAAGGAATGCCCGAAACGATAGAGGAACAACAACGGTATGATTTTTTGTTTTCGGCATGTCAATGCCCTCCTTTCAAAAAGTATTGAATTTACAAAAATAATATATTAGTATGAACAATTTGTCAACTACGCATATCCACAACGCGCAGGCGCAGATTGGTGTTGCCGTTCCAGGTATTGCGCTCAACGGCGGCGGCGAGATCTACTCTGTCGCCCACCTTGAGCTTGCCGAGCCATTCATGGCCAAGGCCATTGAAACTAACCGCTTCGAGCGACGCTTGGCGTTCGCGGGCGATCAAAAGTTTCAAATAACCCTTACCGTTTCCTAATTCCTTTACTTCCCGTATTTCCGCGCCGGAAAAAAGAAAAAACGGCTTTGGATTTCCTACGCCAAACGGTTGCAGCTGTTCTATTTCCTCAAAAATATCCTCTGTAACATCTTCCGGTTTCAGTGGCGCTTCCAAAAGTAATTGATCGGCGATATCTTCCTTCGGCATCGCATCAAGCGCTTCGGCAAGGCGCGGCGCAAGCTCTTCAATACGATCGGGCACTATGGCAAACCCTCCTGCTTGTTTGTGGCCTCCAAAATCCTCGAAAAGCGGGTTTGATCCGTTTTCATGAGCAGCGCGCATGAGTTCCACGACATTAACATCGCCAAGCGATCGGCACGAACCGCGATAGATATCCTGTGATGCATCATGGTCCAACCCTGCCTCGGCAGGCGGACCTCCCCATAAAAATACGGGCACGCGAAATCGCTCCATGATGCGCGTAGCCGCAATCCCCAATACTCCTGGCGGCCATTTTTTATTTCCCGTTACCATAATTAGAAATTGGGAATTAGAAATTAGAAATTTAGATTCTATTTCTTTCACAATCTGTTCTACCAGCACTTTCCGTTCCCTATTTTTCTCCTCAAGACGATTTGCCAGCCATTGCGCTTCCTGGCGTGATGACGTGGTAAGCAAACTGAAACTCAAATTAGCGTGATCCATCCGGCTTGCCGCGTTAATGCGAGGCGCTATGGTAAAGCCGATATCCTCGGTCGTAAGCGGACCTGCAAGACCAGCTCGCTGATAGAGCGCGCGCAGCCCGAGTCGGCGCGTCTTTTCAAGCACTTTCAAACCGTAGGCGACAAGCGTTCTGTTTTCTTCCGTAAGCGGTACCATATCGGCAACCGCCGCAATCGCGACCACATCAAGAAACCATCGCTCCTGGCCTACGCGCTGAGGAAGATGGCGCCTCAAAAACGCCGCAATAACCTTCCAGGCAAGACCGGCGCCCGAAAGAAATTTATACGGATAGGGATCGGATTCTCTTTTCGGATCAATAATCGCAGAGGCCGGCGGCCATTGCGGCGGAATCAAATGATGATCAATGACAATCACGCGCGCGCCATGCTCTTCGGCATATTTAATTTCTTCAAAACTGGTAATGCCGCAGTCAATGGTGATAATAAGTTTTGCATCTTTACTTAAAAATTCTTCTACGTGTTTTTTCTGCAGCCCGTATCCTTCGCGAAAACGATCAGGAATATACACGGCATAATTTTGATAATCAATGAGCGCAAAAAAATCATGAAACACGACCGCTCCCGAAGTGCCATCCGCATCATAGTCGCCAAAAATGATTATTTTTTCGTTTGCGTCAATGGCGTTTTTAATCAGTTGCACCGCCGCTTCCATATCTTGAAATAAAAAAGGATCATGGAGATCGCGATCGAAATCCGGCTCGGCAATCCCTCGCCGCGCGCGCACGCGCTCCAGCGACCAACTTTTTTCTCCCACGATCCATTCTTTTTGAATTTTCTCCATAAATATAGTATACCTACCATCATGCAGGTTTTCATCACTCTTGGCAAAAAAATCATTCCGAAACGGCTTTTTCATGCTCTGCAACCCCTCTATCATCAACTGCTCGCGTGGCTGGCGGCACAATGGTACCGGCATCCTGCGCGGTCGCTTTTGGTGATCGGCATTACCGGCACAAACGGCAAATCCACTGTCGTAGAGATGACGCATCGCATTTTTATGGGCGCGGATGTTTCTGTAGCATCGATCTCCTCGCTGCGACTACGCATCAATGAAAAAGAGGAGCGCAATGAATTCTCTATGACCATGCCCGGGCGATTTGCGCTTCAACGTTTTCTGGCGCGCGCGAAAAAAGCGGGATGCCGGGTGGCAATCATTGAGGTTACTTCCGAGGGCATTGCACAATCCCGCCACTGCGGGATTGATTTTGACGTGGCCGCCCTTACGAACATCACACCGGAACATATTGAAAGCCACGGATCATTCGAGGCATACCGCAATGCCAAGGCAGAGCTTTTTAAAAGCATTGCCCAATCATTTCGCAAAGATAGCGCCATCAAAAAAACAATTGTCGTAAATGGCGACGATGAACGTGCTGAATATTTTTTGCAATTTGATGCGGATCAAAAAATGATTTATCTCATGACGACCCCCCCTCAATCCCCCCCGATGGCCATCGGGGGAGAAAACGAGGGGGTAGTAGTACTGACTGCCGATCAGTATGAATTCGACTTAAAATTACCCGGCGCCTTCAATCTCGCCAACGCGCTCTGTGCCGCCGCGATCGCGCGATCGCAGGGAATTCCGAAAGAAATTATTAAAAAAGCGATTGAGGGTATTAAAACAATCCCGGGCCGCATGGAATATATTCAGGAAAACCCCTTCGCGGTCATCGTGGACTACGCGCATACGCCGGATGCGCTGGAGAAAATGTATGAGACAATCAAAGGGAACGGCAGACTCATTTGCGTTCTCGGAGCCGCCGGAGGCGGCAGAGATAAATGGAAACGACCCGAACTTGGACGTATTGCGTCTTCGTATTGCGATGAAATTATTTTAACCAATGAAGATCCGTATGATGAGAATCCAAAAGAAATTCTCCATCAGATTGCGCAAGGATTAATACCGCGTTTTTCCCGTTATGCCTTTATCTTGAACCGCGCAGAGGCCATTGAACGCGCTTTGCGCGCGGCACAGCAAGGAGACGTGGTCATGATCACCGGCAAAGGTGCAGAGCCCTGGATGCATATGGAGGCAGGGCGACTGGTGAAATGGGATGATCGCGAGAAGGTCCGCGAAACTCTTGAAAAAATCAAAAAGGAGCGGTAGGATGGAAGTGAAAATTTTTTCAGATTCAGCGGGCTTATTGCCACAAAATAAGGTATTTGTGCTTAGCGTGCATCTCAACGGAGCTCAGGATGTTCAAAAAAGAGAGGTGCGCATTGAACGCATTAAGCAGTTTGTGGAAAATTTTGTCGCGCTTTGTAGGAGTGCGCATATGATAGCGACGAACAGAGCAGAAATTTAATTTTTAATCATTCCAAATGCGCTTGCACTCCGACCGCGGTCGGAGCTTTTTTTAATTGCGGGTGGCGATCAAGACGAGGATCTTCCGCAAGAATCCGCTGCGCTTCGTTACGCGCCGCTTCCACCATTTTGATATTGCGCAGGGCTTCCATGCCGACATCCGAGATACCCCATTGGCTCACCCCGGTAAGCTCTCCGGGACCGCGCAGCTGCAAATCCTGCTCGGCAAGCGCAAATCCATCCCTAAGCTTTGCGAAAGCGTTGAGTCGTTCTTTGACAAACTTCGAGGAACGCGCAGGGATAGCAAGGCAGGTTGAAGGAAACGTGCTTCTGCCGATACGGCCGCGCAACTGATGGAGTTGGGCAAGTCCAAAGCGCTCGGCTCCTTCAATGAGCATGATGGTGGCATGCGGAATATCAATACCCACTTCCACCACGGTGGTGGCAACCAAAATGGGAAATTTTTTTTCTCGAAACGCAATCATGGTCTGCTCTTTTTCTTTCGGTGTTAATTTTCCGTGAAGCATACCGACCGCGTGTTCGGGAAACACCTTTTCTTGCAGATGTTTATATTCCCCTTGCACCGCTTTCATGCTTGCCTCGCCGTGCGGCGGGCCACTTTCATCATCTTCTTC
>CAYHZD010000007.1:0-14729 GCA_964361035.1 uncultured Candidatus Saccharibacteria bacterium | reverse complement strand
GCACCGCTTTCATGCTTGCCTCGCCGTGCGGCGGGCCACTTTCATCATCTTCTTCAATGCGCGGGCAGATCACAAACGCCTGATGGCCAGCCGCGATTTCTTGCGCGATTGCCTGATAGGCCTCATCGCGCTGGACAGGCGCGAGTATGCGTGTGACAAGTGGCACTCTGCCGGGCGGCATTTCATCTAAAAGCGAGAGATCGAGATCGCCATAAATGGTAAGGGCAAGCGTGCGCGGAATGGGAGTGGCGGTCATACTTAAGTAATGAGAAACGATATTATTTGTATCTTGTATCTTGTATCTTGTATCTTGCTGTAAAAGCATTGCTCGTTGATTGATTCCGAATCGGTGCTGTTCGTCCACGATAACAAAGGCGAGGTTTTTAAATTGGACGCTATTTTTGTTTACCTCCCCATTAGCCCCCTCCTGATTTCCCCCCCTTACGAAGCCCCGGGGAACGAGGCGAAGGGGGACAAAATTGCCGAAGGCAGTTTTGTCTGGGGGGGTCGTTTTACGCTTCGCAATCAGCGCATGCGTCCCGATAACTACATCTACCAATCCCTCTTTTACTTTTTTAAAAAGTTGCTGTTTGGAAAGATGCGCGGGTTTATTTGGATATGCCTTTGAGGGAAATATTATTGCCTCACTCGACGTAAGAAGCCCGATACGCACGCCAAAAGACCCAAGGCGTTTGCAGAACTCCGCGAAATGTTGGCGCGCGAGAATTTCTGTGGGCGCCATATATGCTGTTTGATATCCGTGGGCGGCTGCAGCTACTTGAAGAGCAACGGCGGCCGCCACCAACGTTTTGCCGGAACCCACATCGCCTTGCAGGAGACGGGACATAGGGACATCTCCCCGTGCTCCGCTTAAATCACAAAAAATTTCCTCTACCACCCGCTCCTGCGCCTTTGTAAGTGCAAACGGCAACGATGCGTTAAATTGCCGCGAAAGATCACGATCGATGGCGATAGCCACCGCTTGTTGCCGGTTGCGTTCATTACGCATGGCTACGCGCGAGAGTTGAATAAAAAATATTTCTTCAAACGCGAATCGCTTGCGCGCGCCCTCTGCTTCTTTTTCATTTTGCGAAAAATGTATCGCTTCGAGCGCGCGCATAAGCGACGGCAAATGATAGCGCCGTCGGATATCTTCTGGGAGAGGATCGTTAAAAGCGTCTGATGTAGAGTCTGCCTGCGCAGACAGGCGTGAAAAAATATTCTCTATGGCGGCGTGAATCCACAATGATGAGACGCCATAGGTTTCGGGGTAGATAGGAATCCTGTTACCTCCCCGCGCCCCTCCTTGTAAAGGAGGGGAAATCTTGTCCCCTTCCTGATTTCCCCCCCTTACGAAGGGGGGGTTCGGGGGGGTAGTGAAACTAATCCGTTCATGTATCGGATTTATCATTGTCAATTTATTTTTATATTTCGTCACTTTGCCCGTGAGCCGTACCATGGTGCCGGGCGGGAGCTGACGCGCCACATAGGGTTGGTGAAACCAGATTGCGCGCAAAACCCCCCGCGCCCCCCCGATGGCCATCGGGGGGGAATATTGTCGTGCTTCCCCCTGATAAGGGGGATTAAGGGGGTTATGAAAGACTACTTCCTCCACCACCGCCTCCGCCATCGGTTTTTTTGTCTTCCATGTTTTTTTCGCTTCTATAGAAATAATTTTGCCTTCGATTGTTACGAGATCGTGTTCTTTTGTCTCTGCGATAGTTTGAATGACCGCCGGTTTTTCGTAACGATGCGGAAAATGATAAAGCAGATCGCGCACCGTCACTATCTTCAAATGCCGCAAGCCGGAGGCGCGTTTCGGCGGCAGGCGAAATAGATGCGCAAGAGGAGTATCAAAATTAATGCGTTGCATGATGTTCATTAATACAATCTTATCTCAAAAATGCAAACCATCCTATTAAAATTTGCATTTCGAGGCATGGTATGCTAACATATATTTATGCTTCGAACCGCGAAGAAACAGAAAATTGTTCAAAAACACCGCTTATCCGATACCGACACGGGCTCTTCGGCGGTGCAAATTGCGATCCTGACCGCGCGCATCAAGGAGCTTGCCCAGCATCTCAAGACCCACCGCAAGGATAACCATTCGCGGCGCGGACTTTTAAAAATGGTGGCGAAACGCAAGTCACTCCTTGAGTATTTGAAACGTCGAGACACCCCTCGTTATGAGACACTCTTAGGCGAGCTTAACATCCGCATTTCCTCTCAAAAGAAAACATATGCCGGCAAATCTTAAACATGCTGAACAGCGCGTAGCCGTATTTATTGATGCGCAAAATATGTATCACTCCGCCCGGAGCATGTTTCAGGCACGGGTAAATTTTAAAGAAATTTTAAAAAACGCGGTAAGCGGCAGAAAATTGGTGCGCGCATTTGGCTACGTAATTCGCACCAAAACAGGAGAAGAATCTCCTTTTTTTGAAGCGCTCACCAATTTGGGGATAGAAACGCGCGTGAAGGATCTCCAAGAATTTTATGGAGGAGCAAAAAAAGCCGATTGGGACGTAGGCTTGGTCGTGGATGCGATTCGTACCGCAGACACCGTTGACACGATCGTGCTTGTCTCCGGCGACGGCGACTTTGTGCCGCTTGTAGAATATTTAAAGAATAATGGCCGGCGCGTAGAGGTGATGGCATTCGGACGAAGCGCTTCCGGCAAATTGCGCGAAGCGGCCGATGAATTTATTGACTTGGGAGAGTCAGGCAAATATCTTCTTAAAAAACAATCTTAATGGAACGCAAAACATTTGAAACCACGCTGCGCGATAAGCGTTTCGTGGTGGAGTTTACGCCGCTTACCACGCAAACCAACAGCTCGGTGCTCGTCTCCTGCGGAGAGACGACCGTGCTCGCTAATGTCGTGATGGGCGGCAACGCTCGTGAAAACATTGATCATTTCCCGCTCACCGTTGATTATGAAGAAAAATTTTATGCCGCCGGTCGTATTTTGGGATCGCGCTTTTTGCGTCGCGAAGGGCGCCCCTCTGAAGAAGCAATTTTAGTAAGCCGTCTGATTGACCGCGCGCTGCGGCCGCTTTTTGATAATCGGCTGCGCCGTGAGACACAAGTTACGGCGCTTGCGCTCTCAATAGACGAAAAAAATGATCCGGATGTCGTTGCCCTTTTGGCTACTTCGCTTGCACTCCTCACCTCTGATGTTCCATGGAATGGGCCGGTAAGCGCGGTGCGTATCGGCAATAAAGGCAATACGCGTCTGATCAATCCCACCTATGACGAACGCAAGGAGTCCGATTATGACATTGTGGCTGCCGGCACCCATGAGCATATCAATATGATGGAGGGAGATGCTGCGCAAACTTCGGAAGAAGAACTTTGCAAAGCGCTTCAAGAAGCGCAGGAAGTGATCAACCAACTCAATGATTTTCAAAATAAAGTGGCGCGCGCACATGGCAAAGAAAAACAACAGATTGTCTTTGAAGAACCATCGGGAAACCTGCGGCATTTTTTTGATCAGCAGATTCGTCCGCGGCTTGCCGATGCCGTATTTGTGCCGACCAAAACGCACCGAGAAACCGAAATCGGAGTGGTGAGAAAAGAATGGACGACCGCCGCTTTTGAGCGCGAACCCACGATGTCGCCGCCCCTCGTAGATCACCTCTTTGAAGAAGCGCTTAATGAGATCGTACATGCCGCTTTAATAGACGAAGGGAAACGGCCGGACGGCCGTAAAGCAGACGAGCTTCGGCCGCTCATGGCTGAAACCGGATTTCTCCCGCGCACCCACGGGTCCGGCGTGTTTTTCCGCGGCGACACGCATATTCTTTCAGTAGTCACCTTGGGCGCTCCCGGCGATGAACTTCTGATTGAAGGCATGGAGGTGCGCATGAAAAAACATTTTATACATCATTATAATTTTCCGCCATTTTCAGTGGGCGAGACCGGCCGGATGGGCGCTCCGGGCAGGCGTGAGATCGGCCACGGCGCTTTAGCTGAACGGGCCCTGCGGCGTGTGATTCCAGAGCGAGACGTATTCCCCTACACCATCCGCGTGGTCTCTGAAACACTCTCTTCAAATGGATCTTCTTCCATGGGTTCGGTATGCGCCTCTACGCTGGCGCTCATGGATGCAGGCGTGCCCATCAGCGATCCGGTAGCCGGCATTGCGATGGGAGTCATGATAGAAGCTCAAAGCTCAAAGCTCAAAGCTCAAAAGTATACTATTTTGACGGATATTCAGGGGCCGGAGGATCATTATGGCGACATGGATTTTAAAGTAGCGGGCACGCGCAAGGGAGTGACGGCCGTGCAAATGGATGTAAAAATAGAGGGAGTATCAGTGAATCTGCTCCGCGAGGCATTTGCGCAAGCAAAAAAGGCGCGCTTGCAGATTCTTGAGGTGATGGTGGCTGCCATTGCCGAGCCGCGCAAAGAATTATCCCTCTACGCCCCGCGCGTGCTTTCTCTTACCATTCCGGTAGATAAAATTCGCGAAGTCGTGGGCCCGGGCGGCAAAGTAATCAATGAAATCATCGCACAGACAGGCGCAGAAGTGGATATTGAGCAGACCGGTAAAATTTATATTACCGGCCCTACCAAAAAAGCCGCCGAACAGGCGCTGGCACGTATAGAAGAAATTACGCATGAATACGAAGTGGGAGAAACATTTGAGAATGGAAGAGTAACACGCATCTTCGGATTCGGCGCTATGGTGGAATTTGCGCCCGGCCAAGAAGGGTTGGTACATATTTCTGAATTGGCGCCCTTTCGCGTTAATGTCGTAGAAGATGTCGTGGAGACAGGCGATGTCGTGCCCGTTAAAATCGTGGGCATCGATGAGCAGGGCCGCATCAATCTTTCTATTAAAGCGCTCACGACGCTAGAGCCAAAACCGGCAGGACACCGACCGACCATGCAGGATCGTGATCGCCGTGATCGAGGCGGTTTTGATCGCCGCGGCGGCGGAGGCCGCCCTCCGCATAGAGATCACGGTGGCGGTCATCGCGGCCCGCCCCGCGGCCGCAGGTAGTTTTAAACCCCTCTTCACCTCGCCAAGAGGCGGTTTTTTTGTTTATACTGTATGCATGCCCCCCGAAAATTTTCAAGAAAAACAACAGCATATCGCGCCGCTGCGCACCATGCGGCAAGATGTCGCTTCCCTTCTTAAAAAAGGACAATCGCCGGCTGATATGATTTCTCGCGGCGCCCCAAGAGACTTTTCGCAAGAACGTCTGGCGCGCGAATTTTCGCAAGCGCGACGCTGGCAGTTGTTCTATTGGGGAGGAATTATTGTCGTTATTCTTATTGCTCTTAGCGCCTCATGGTTTTTCTTTGTGCGGCCACAGTCACCTCCTGCTCCAATCTCGCCCGAAATGCCCGTCTT
Source organism: uncultured Candidatus Saccharibacteria bacterium (assembly GCA_964361035.1). Lineage (GTDB taxonomy): Bacteria > Patescibacteriota > Minisyncoccia > Ryanbacterales > CAYHZD01 > CAYHZD01. Next base: position 9,364 of record CAYHZD010000007.1, on the reverse strand, counting down.
CCTTCCGTTGCCTGTTGATCGCACGGAAGAAGTAACGTTTCGTTTAGGCGATCGCGAGGGTCTCATACGCGCAATAAAAGGCAAAAAAACTTCACCGGATAAAGGACCGGTGTTTCTGTCGTTGCGCCTGACACGTCTTGGAGTGACTGAAAGTGAAACGCGTTTTGCCACGAGCTTTGAAGTATTTGATACGCTACGTTTGAGGCCTCCGCAAACACTCCTGCGTTCGTTTACGCCAGAACTGTTTGCTTTTTTTGTCGGCGGTGAACTGATATTAATAGTACCGATTTCAAATACCGCCAAAGCGCTCGAGGGCTTTCTTGCATGGGAGGCGCTCATGGTGCGTGATTTTGCGCCCCTCCTTTCCAGCGATGCCCCCATTCTCTTTCGCGATGCCGTGATAAAAAATGTTGATGCGCGTGTTTCTGCTTCTGTCAGCTACGCGCTTTTCGGCGGGCGTTATGCCGTCATCGGACTTTCTGAAGCCTCTTTAGACGAGGTAATCAACCTGCTTGCAAAAAGAGGGAAATAGAACTATGATAGCCACATGAGTATCATCAATACGAATGAATTTAAGCAGCTCCTTGAGGATGAGCGAAAAAAATTGGAAGACACTCTTTCGCAGTTTGGCAAACGCGATCCGCGCCACGCAGAAAATTGGGAGCCGCGTTTTCCTGATTTAAATCCGAAAGAGGGGGATGCCGAAGAGGGTGCCGATGAAACCGAACAGTTTGACGCCAACGTGGGCATTGAGGCACGCCTTGAAGAGAAACTGCGCGAAATAACGCGCTCACTCGAACGCATTGAGCAAGGGACATACGGTATTTGTGAAAAAGATGGTAAAGAAATTGATCCGGAACGCCTGCACGCGTATCCGGCCGCACGCACATGCCGCGATCATCCGTAACGGTCACCGCCGCTGAAATTGTGGGACTTAAGGGAGTGCCGATCTCTGTCGAGGTTGATCTTGCGCAAGGCCTGCATCGATTTACCGTGGTGGGGCTTCCGGACAAGGCAGTGGAAGAATCAAAAGAACGCATTTCTGCTGCCATTAAAAATACCGGTTTTAAACCGCCGCATCGTAAAAACAATCGCGTCACAATTAGCTTGGCGCCCGCGGACCTTAAAAAAGAAGGGCCACTTTTTGATTTGGCCATGAGTTTGGGCTTCTTGCTTGCCTCGCGCCAGGTATCATTTGATCCCGCGAACCGTATGTTTTTAGGCGAACTTGCCCTCGACGGATCTCTGCGCAAAAGCCGCGGCGTGCTCGCGCTCGCCCTTGCCGCCAAAGAAGCTGACATTAAAGAACTTTACGTGCCTTCCGGCAACGGCAAAGAAGCAGCGCTTGTGCATGGACTTTCGGTATTTGAGTGCACTTCACTCGAAGAACTGATCGCGCACCTCGAAGAACAGACGCCGCTTGCCGCGCTCGCGCCCACACGCTTTGAAGATATGCAAAAACCATCCACCGCTGCCGTTGATTTTGCCGATATTGTCGGACAAGAATCTGCTAAACGCGGTCTAGAGATTGCCGCGGCCGGCCGCCATCATGTTGCCCTTTTTGGCCCGCCCGGCACCGGCAAAACACTTCTTGCCCGTGCATTCTCGGCGCTTCTGCCTCCGCTTTCGTTTGAAGAAGCTATGGAAGTCACTACGATCCATAGCATCGCGGGACTTCTGCACGAAGCAGTCATCACTCATCGGCCTTTTCGCAGTCCGCATCATACTTCTTCATACCCCGCCCTTGTCGGGGGCGGATCAATTCCGCGGCCCGGAGAAGTGACACTTGCTCATCGCGGCGTATTGTTTCTTGATGAATTCCCGGAATTTGATCGCAACGTCATTGAAGCGCTCCGCCAGCCGCTTGAGGATCGAGTGGTTTCCGTTTCACGCGTGAAGGCAACCTCAACCTTCCCCGCGCAATTTGTGCTCGTGGCCGCCATGAATGCCTGCCCATGCGGCAGGCGCGGATCGCAGCAGGAATGCACGTGTCGGCCCGCCGAGCTTGCGCGCTATGAGCGGCGGCTTTCTGGCCCACTGGTGGATCGTATTGATATATGGCTCAATGTGCCGCAAGTGGAACACCGTCTGCTTGCCTTAAGTACTATCGAAGGGGCTGCGCAAACAATACAAAAAAATAGAGGAAGCGCAGAGCCGTCTCAGGCAATCCAAAAGCGCGTGGCCGAAGCCCACGCGATTCAAGCAGAGCGATTTGGCGGTACGTCGCTTCGTGCCAACAGCGAAATGGGGATCAAGGAAATAAAACGCTATTGCATGCTTGCTCCCGCGGCGCGCCATCAATTTGAACATGCCGCCAGACAGCTTGATCTTTCCGCGCGCGCCTATCATCGGGTGCTGAAAGTGAGCCGCACCATCGCCGACCTCGCCGGCCTCGACACCATCCAAGAATCTCACATCATGGAAACCCTCCAATACCGCCCTACGAAATTATAATTTGACCTAAGCAAGGTTTAGGCCATATCATAAATTTATGAGCACGAGACAACACACTTTCGCTGAAGATAACTACTATCATATCTACGCCCATACCGTTGGCGATATGCCATTGTTCCGAAATAAAAGAGATCACGAACGATTTTTATGCACTCTCTTTACTGCTAATGCATATGACGATATACCGCGTTTGGAGCGTTTTAGTGGCCTAAACCAGGTTTGGGACATAAAAAATGGAAAAATAACACCAGGCGATCCGCTAGTAGATATTGCTTGTTTTTGTCTTATGAAGACACATTTTCACCTCATTTTAGGAGAAAGGGGGAATGCCAATATTTCTAAATTTATGCATAAATTGATGGTAAGTTTTGCTAAATATATCAATATCAAATATGAGCGCCGCGGACATGTTTTTGAAAGTAAGTTTCATTCAAAACTTTTGGACAGTAATGAATATTTACTACGTGCTTCAAGTTACATTCATCTAAACCCAAAAGATATGAAGGAATGGCATCATAAAGAACATCGATATCCATGGTCAACGTATCAGGATTATATCGGAACAAACCGTTGGGGGGTGTTACTCAAAAATGATATTATTCTTTCACAGCTTAAACATAAGAAAGAATATCAGGAATTCGTAGAGGAGGGGCGACTTGAAGACGATTATTATATTTAACTCACTTTTGCCCAAGCTGTCCCAAGCAAGGTTTAGGCCAGATTGATTCTTTCTAGTATTTTCTAAGCGCGTCAATGGCGGGGAGCGTGCCGGTGGCAAGAAAGGTCAGCATGGCGCCGCCGCCGGTGGAGACGTGATAATATGAATCGGCAAGGCCAAGGCGATTGACAACCACCACCGTATCGCCGCCGCCGACAATAACTTTTGATCCTTTTTGAAGTTTTTGAGAGTCTGCAAGTATACGCGCAAGATGATTTGTGCTCTCATCAAATCCTATCTCAATGGCGCCAAGCGGGCCATTCCAGATCACCATGGCGGCTTGGGCAATTTCTTTTTCAAGCGCATCGAGAGTGCGTGGTCCGCTGTCCACAACGCGATTGTCGTGCATGATCGTATCATCAGGAAGCATGAAATTCGATTTGTCCCAAGCAAGGTTTGGGACATTGAGCGGAAGCGCGCCGCCGATAAAAATACGATCCGCAACCGGCAAAAAATGTTCCAGCACACTAAGCTTTGTTTCAAATTTGACCCCGCCTAAAATCAAAAGAAGGGGATGCGGCGGATTGAGCGCTTCGCTTAATTTTTCTATTTCCTTAAAAAAAAGCGGGCCCGCAAACGAGGGTAAAAATTTAGGAAGCGACACCAAAGAGGCATACGGCCGATGCGATTGTGAAAAATCTTCGTTGATATAATAATCGCCGAGTGAGGCGAGCTCTCGGGCAAAACTAAGATCATTTTTTTCTTCGCCCGGAAATGTTCGCAAATTTTCTAAAAGAATAAGCGGATTTTGAAGACTGCGCGCGGCAGCAATGTCCCGTGCGAAAGCGATTTCTCTTCCACAAATAAGCTCTAGGGCAGGAATCATATCTTGAAAACTACGATGTGTTTTGCGTTCGGTTAAATGGCTCAAAAGGACAATCTGGGCATTTTTGATAAGCAAATCCTTAATGAGCGGCATCGTCTTTTGAATCCGAAAATCATCGACAATGGTATGACCATTTACCGGCACATTAAAATCTACGCGCACCAAAACACGTTTTCCGACAAACTCATCGATATTATATGCAGGCAATTTCATGAACAATTTTTTCTAAATTTTTTGGCTTTATGCTTTGATGGCCCACCAAAAGACCCGTCATGCCGCCATCGGTCAAAAATTGTGCCGCATAGCCGGGGGCAACAGAGCCGCCATAGATAATACGGATGACGGAAGCGTGCTTTCCCCATATGCCGAACAAAATTTTTTTAATATAAAGATTCATTTCCAAAACTTCTTTTGGCGTGATCGGTTTTTCATCAGTGCCGATGGCCCAGATGGGTTCATAGGCGATGATGAGCCGCGCAAGATATGGTTTTTTTACCAAGGCCAAGCTCTCCTCGAGCTCCTGTTTGACAAAAGAAAGATACGAAGACGCATCGGTGCGCTCGCGCTCACCCACACAAAGGACGGCAGAGAGTTGCGCTGCAAGAGCGACTGCGCATTTTTTTGCAACCACGGCATTTGTTTCTCCAAAATATTCGCGCCGTTCGGAATGGCCAATGATCACATACTTCGCGCCGACTTCTTTAAGCATCGTTGCGGAAACTTCACCGGTAAAAGCTCCTCCCGTCGGCGGATTCTCCCAGAAACAGTCTTGTCCGCCGATGCGATAGGACGACCTGTCGAGATGCTGGTATTTCGTTAGGTAAATAAAAGGAGGACATACCACTAATTCAATGTTTTGCTGATGCTTTTTTGCCACTGCCGCCGATACCTCAAAGAGACGGGAGGCTTCGCGCATTGTTTGCGGTTTCATTTTCCAATTCGCGATGATAAGAGGTTTTGTTATTTGATTCATAGGATCCATGTTATCGCCACGAAACCGCCAATGAGAACGATCACAAATGCAAGGGAGAGAATATCAAAATAGCGTTCAATAAATCGCTTCATCGTATCGCCAAAAAATCCAATAAGAATGGCGACGAGAAAAAAACGCATACTCCGGCCAATGAGCGAAGCGACAATGAGCGTAAGAAGAGAAATGCGAAAAAATCCCGCCGCGATGGTAATAATTTTGTAGGGAATGGGAGTGAAGGCAGCGGTAAATACCGTAAGAAACGCGTGGGCAGCATATTGGTTCCCGACGGCTTCCATGACAGACTCCAGGTGATAGAATTGCACAATATGCTTTCCTACAGATTCCCAGAGGCCCACCCCGATGAGATACCCAAAAAGACCGCCCAGCACCGATCCAACGGTGGTAAGCGATGCATACCAAAACCAGCGGTTCGGGCGCGCGAGCGTCATCGGAATTAAAAGAATGTCCGGCGGAATCAAAAAGAATGATGATTCAATAAATGCGATAAAAAAAAGCGCCCACGAGGCGTGGGGGTGGGAAGCCCACAGGAGAGTCCAGTGGTATAAGGTATGGAGAAATTTTAAACGAATTTTCATAATTTTATTTTTATTAGAAATTGGGTATTAGACATTAATCATTTACTGCGAAGCAGTTGAGCGGCATCTTCGGGAGCCACCACAATCGTCTCTAGTCCCGTGCCAAACTCGAGTCCTGCCCAGGTCGTGGTTTTTGGCAAAATTTCAAGATGCCAATGGTAAAAATCAGTGTGATCGCGCGGCGGAGTCGTATGAACAAAAAAATTATAAGAAGGATTATTTACTTTTTTATAAAGCGCGGCGAGAGCATTGATAAGCGCTTCGGCAAAAAGCGGCTGATCGGCAGGCGATATATCTTCGAAGTGCAATTCGTGAGCAAGTGGCATGATACGCATTTCAAAATTAACATGCGAAGCAAAGGGAGTAAACACCAAAAAACGATCGTTTTGAAATATAACACGTTTTTGTTCATGCAGTTCTTCTTTTAAAACGACGCAGTGCACGCATTCTTTTTTTTCTTCAAAAAAACGCCGCGCGCCCACAAGCGAACGGGCGACATCCGGAGGTACTACGGGTGTAGTGATGATTTGAGAATGCGGATGACTTATGGATGCGCCCGCCGCCTTGCCGTGATTGTGGAAAACAATAATGTAATCCACGCACGGCTGCTCTTTAAGAGTCCGCATGCGATTCCGCCACGCTTCGATCACCATGACTCCTTCTTTCACCGTCATTTCCCCCAAGCTGCGCTCATGCGATCTGGTCACTATCACATCATGAAAACCGACTGCCTTTGTTTTTCGATAGGCGCCTACGGCAAACGGCACCGGACACTCATTGGTGCCATTAGTGATAACCGCCGGATATTTGTTGCCGATTACCTGCACAAACCAATTTTTTTCTTCCGGATAACTCGCGATGATTTTATTGCCTGCTTTGCGAGGGTTTTCAAACGGGCAGGTTCGTTTGGACGTAAAATTTTGCGGCGAGGGGGGGAAAAGTTCCGCGTGCGGCCGTTTCGCCCTGCTTTTGGCAAGCAAAATCCAGTCGTTGCTGACGATATCTTGGCGCAATTCGGGTTCGTTCGTATTCATAAACTAAGCCTATCAATCGCGTGCAATTTTGTCCACGCAATTTTTTTCGGATTAAGATAGGCGGCCCGCCGCGAGGCGAGGCTCGCCAAGTAGGCGGCCGCGGCAATCATGGCAGCGTTGTCACCGGTAAAGGCAACTGATGGCAAATAGCAAATAGCGAATGGCAATTCTTTTTTTACTGATTCTGTGAGACGTGCGCGCAAGAGATTATTTGCGGCCACACCCCCGCCGAGGATTACGGTTTTTACCCGATATTCTTTTGCGGCACGTATTGTTTTTTTCACGAGCACCTCAACCACTGCATCCTGAAATTCTTTGGCGATCGCCGGCCGCAGTTTTTTAACAGAAATATCTTGTTGCTTAAGATTTTCCACAAGATACCGCACCGCTGTTTTCAGACCAGAGAAGGAAAAATTATAATCCTTCGTATGTAGCATCGGCCTCGGCAATTTTATTTGAGAATTTTGAATTTGGACCCGCCTGCCGGCGAGGCAGGATTTAGAATTTGTTTGGAAATTAGAAATTGGGATTTGGAAATTCTTCTCGGCTTCTCTCGCTATCGCGGGGCCTCCTGGATAACCGAGTCCCAAAAGTCTGCCGACCTTATCAAACGCTTCTCCTGCCGCATCATCGAGCGTCTCACCAATCACTTTTTTATTTTTCCAATTTTTCATGAGCACGAGTTCGGTATGACCACCGCTCACTAAAAGCGCAAGCGCAGGAAAAACAACCTTTCGCCCAACACGAATTGGAGTAGTAAACCCCCCCTTCCTCCCCCCCCGATGGCCATCGGGGGGGTTAGGGGGGGTCAACAAAACCGAGGCAATATGCCCTTCCATGTGATTTACCGGAATAATCGACTTCTTCCATTGTTCTGCAAGTTCTTTTGCAAAATTCACGCCGGTCCAGAGGGCGGGCGCTAAGCCCGGGCCAATGGTCACCGCAATCGCATCGATACCACTAATAGATTTTGGAATTTGGAATTTAGAATTTGGAATTAATACTCCGGCTTCTTGAAGCGCCTGCAATAACACAATGGGTAGATTCTTCTCATGCTCTCGTTTTGCCAAATTCGGCACCACGCCGCCAAACGGCGCATGAATGGCTATCTGCGATGCCACGATATTTGAAAGAATCTCAAAACGCGGCGCTTTTGCGCCTCCCGTGCATGCCACCACTGCGATAGCAGTCTCATCGCATGAGGTTTCAATAGCAAGAATTGTTTTATCTTTATCGTGATCGAAAAACATTGGACAAATCATAGCGTATTATGGTATATTTTGGAAGAAGTCTGAAAGGAGGCACCTATGGAATCAATAGGCATTGCATGGCTTGATTATATTTTTGGGTTAGCGAACACTATTGATGAAACGATTATATCTCCTTGTTTTAATAGAGGCGTGTTGCCCGGAGATCAAATTATCGGGGAGCTGAGTCCGAAACTAAAGAAACTGCGGTGTGTCATAATTCAATTTCTTGGCTGATCTTGCCCTCCAAGAACATGCGTGCGAGCATCCTGTTTTTATTCATGATCAGCCGCTGTGCCGAAAACGTTTTGAGGCGATCATGTGGATCCAATTGCAGACACATCGCATGAGTGAGCTTTTCTGGGTATCATTCTGGCACGAGATCAAGTCAATACCCAATGCATCCATTCAGATTCGAGATGATTGGAAAATAGTTTTTAACAATTCTACCGTTGATCAACAAGTTAAGCAGACAGAACTTATGCCGCCCCCGTCATTATCAGAAAAAGAACGAGGTCATTAGTAAATAATGACCTTTTTGTTTGCAAAATATGCTATTTTTTGTATGATAAGGCAAGTAGTTTGCTTTGTCGCGCCCCTCGCGCGACCCACGGCAATTTTTAACGGCTCCGCCGCAGTTGCGGGGTCGCTCAATTGCCGCCAAAAATGAAGCAGCTCATTTTTGGCCCCATCGTCTAATGGTTAGGACAGCACTCTTTCAAGGTGTAAATCCGGGTTCGATTCCCGGTGGGGCCGCAAAAATAAAAAAATTCGCCATTGACACAAGTTACGAATTTGCTAAAGTTTATTTATGGACGTTATTATTAGTTTCCTTACTGATGCGGCAAAGATAGTATTTGCTTCAGCTGTCGTTGGATTTTTTATACCCGCATTTGGAGCAAGTGTAACAAACACAATGTTTACAGGAGGAGCGATTATGACTATTTTTCTTCTTACTGTCGCAGTCGGTTTATCAAAACTTAAAAAAAGTAAAATATGATAGCGCAGTACCCCATTATTTTTTATATCTTCGCAGCAATTCTTGGCATCATTTTATTTTTTGTCGGGAAAAACTTAAAAGAATAAAATTTTATATGAGCGTTAATACGATTCTTAATATTATTTTCGCGGTCGTCGTCCTTTTTGGATTCGGCATTGTTTACTACTACGGATGGAAGAAAGTAGATAAATAAAAAATCCCGCCCATCATTTCTGACAAGGCGGGTCGTTGAGGTATTTATATCTGCACCCGCAGGATATATTTGAAAAACCAGTTTTCCATTTTCCGCCAAACGCTTGTATGGATTAACCAAACGAAGCAAATAAATGGAATGCCAATCCACCAGAGCAAAAGTGGGGCAGCGAACGTGAAGATATTTTTCTCTCCACCGCCATAGATATATGCTGCTATACCACTCACCACACAAAGAACTCCAAAACCGTATCCCCCCTTATGTATCCACTTTGAATAACGAAATACCCCAATTCCCCTAAAACACATGGATGGTGTACAATA
>CAYHZD010000006.1:5522-19225 GCA_964361035.1 uncultured Candidatus Saccharibacteria bacterium | reverse complement strand
GGAAGTTGGGGTGCTGGTGGTAGATGTTCAACCGCCGGCTACCGGAGCGAATATGCTTCTGCAGGGTACACAATCCTTGACACCTTCGGAAAAAGGAACGCTGATGACCGTGGCCGGCATCACCCAACGATTTATCACCTCGGCAGTGGGAGGAGCAACGGCGGTGGAGGTAGCAGCAAAAGAAAAAGATGGCAAAGAAATTTCTTTCCCGCTCCTCTATTCAAAATCTGCCGATCTCTGGTTTGGCGATCTTACGTTTCCTGATCCCGGAGCGTATGAACTCACGGTGAAAGCGGTGGATGGAGCAGGACGCATCTCCGAGCGCGCGGCAAATCCGGTTATTGCGCATGGGGCCGGCGTAGTAAAAGATAAAGAAACCGGCATCCCGCTTGCCCAAGCAAAGGTATCAGTGTTTTATTACTCGTCTATTCAAAATGGCTTTGTACTCTGGCCCGGAGATGTCTACAATCAAGCAAATCCGTTCATCACCACGAAAAACGGCGCTTTTATGTTTGTTCTTCCGCCAAGCACCTATTACCTCACCATAGAAAAAGAGGGGTACAAAACATTTTATACCTCTCTTCAAAAAATTACCCAGCATCAAGCCACCGTATTTGCCGTTCCTCTTGCCAAAAAACCAAGCATTTCTTTTACCCTGCCATTAATCAAACAGGTTTCTTTTTCTCTGCCGGGCATACCCGACTTTCAGAGCGCAGGCCGTCTTGAATACATTGCTCCTCCAAGCTCCGCGCTTGCTTCCGCGGCTGAAGCGCTCATTGGCAAAGAGGCGCCCGTCTTTCATCTTCCGGACTCAAAAGGAAAAGACGTGGACATCCGCTATTTACGCGGGAAAAAGACCATCCTCTCCACGTGGTCGACGTGGTCGCCATTAGGACAAGCGCAAGTCTCTGTGCTTGACCGCCTTCAGAAAAAACATAAAAACGATCTCCAGGTTCTGCTCCTTTCTTTTCAAGAAAGTCCGGGAGTCATAGAGACCTATTTACGACGAGGCAAATACGATCTTGTGAGTGTCATAGATCAAAAGGCGGAACTTATGAAATCGTATCCCATTCTCACGGTGCCGCAACACTTTTTCATAGATAAGAAAGGAGTGGTGCGTGATGTGCTGGTGGGCTTTTTTGACGAAGATACTTTACTTAAAAAATTGGAAAGATTATAATACATAATATGTGGGAACAATTCTGGATTCAAAATCTCCATTATGTGCTTGAGGTGTTTGTGGCGTTTCTCATGATAACTGCCGGCTGGATTTATTTTGACGGCTGGCTGATTGAACGCCGCGCCAAAACGTTTTTTAGATCCATTGGTTTTTTTATTTTGATGCTATGGGGTCTTTTTGGCGCCATCCCGGAAGGATCTTACCTGTTAAGTAGCGTATGGGGTGATCGCATACCATTTACGGCCATTTCCATGATCGCCGGCTTTTTCGGATTCGGTATGGTCTTCGTAAGTCTTCTTATGGATCCCATTCCGGTAAAACCGGGGGATAAACCGCCGCTTTCTTTCTTGTTTGGCCGATGGTTATCTCCTTCTTCATTCGCCATTCTGTCTCTTCCTTCGTTCGATTTTTCCTCTTTTAATCTTCCTTCATTGCGCCTCCCGTCATTCAATCTTCCTTTTTTTCATCTCCCCTCATTCGACTTCCCGTCATTTAATCTCCCTTCGCTCCACCTCCCTTCATTTAACTTTCCTGCGTTCAATTTCCCTTCGTTCGACTATATCATAGCGGGCATACGCGGATCTTTCTCATTCTTGCGATCTCTTTTTGTTCCTTTTTTGGGCATGCTCGGAATACTCTTTTTTGACCCGACTCCTTGGCTTTTTCTTTTTGCTTTTTTAAGCGCTCTTCTTCTTTGGCTTCATTACACAAAAGGCATTCAAAGTGAATGGCGATTTTTTGCTATCGGCTATTTCTTTCTTGCCGGCGGTCTCGGCGTTGCCATGGTAGCTTCTTTTTTTGCGGAATCCACCAATGTTTTGATAGCGCACTTGGTCGCCCCTTATCAAACGCTCTGGATCATCGAACATCTCCTTAAGCTTATTGGCGCCGTCTGTCTGGGGGCTTGGGCATGGGGTTTTATTCGCTTCCGTGTTTTTCCTCAAATCTTCTCGAGCTTTGTAGCAATCTCTTTTATCCTTTTTGTGGCCACCGCACTCTTCTATACCGGATTTCTTCTTAGTCGTGCCCAAGAACAAGCCACACACGACCTCAAAGCAAACATAAAAACATTTGATTTTGCTCTCCGTAAAGTAAAAGAGTCAGCTATTTTGGCAGCCCGTATTACGGCAGTCAACCCAAACATACGCGAAGCAATCAAGCGAAATAATCGGGAGGCCCTCCATACCAATCTCAATACGCTTATGTTTGAAAATGAGACGGATTTTATGCTTGCTCTTAATACCGGCGGTCAGGTTCTGGCGCGCGCGGAAGATAAAGAACGTTTTGGCGATTCTCTTGCCAATGACCCAGTCGTGTGGCGCGCGCTTGACGGCAAAGCATCGGTCACTGCTTCGGTGGAAGAGGGTATTGCTATTCCCCAAATGTCTATCAAGGCGGCGAGTCCCGTCATTGATACCACCGAAACAGGAGAAGCAGAAATTATCGGCGCCGTTATTACCGGCTACCGCCTTGATCTTGCGTTTGTTGACGGCGTTAAAAAAATTACTGATCTTGAGATAACGATATTTGCCAATGATACGAGCGCCGCTACCACCTTTACCTCGCCCGAAACAAACCTACCCCTTCTTGGTATTAAAGAAACAAATCAGACGATCCTTAATACCGTTCTTAAAAAAGGAGATATTTATACCGGCACGGCGCTTGTACTGAATAATCCCTTTCTTACCGCCTATGTGCCATTGCGCGATATTGAAGAAACGCCCGTAGGCATGCTTTTTACGGGCCGTTCGCAGGCATCTCTTCTTGCGCTTACCGGCGAAACAATGCGCCGCACCTTTACGCTTTCCATCCTCTTTATGATTTTTTCTCTATTCCCGCTCTGGTGGCTCGCCCGCTTTATTGCGCACAATCAACAAATTTAACAGGAATCGCGTATCGAATTACTTGCGGGTAGTATCTTCGAATTTTTCTTTTTCTTCAACTGTTTTTTGTGTCGGTTTTGCTGACGGCATCGGCTCTGAAGGAGTAGCGCTCGTTTCTTCAAATACTTCTTCTGCCGCGCGCGAGGAAGCCGCCTCCGGAATCTCTTTGCCGCGGGTATATCCTTTCAGCACTTCTTTTACCTTCAAAACCACCTCGTCGGGGCGATAGGCCGATTTTACTAAATAGGCAACCGCGCCCAATTCAAGGCCGCGTTCAATATCTTCCTGCGAGCCGCCGAGGTTTGTTAAAATAATAACGGGAACCCCAGAAATAGTGGGGTCTGCTTTCATGCGTTCCAGCATCTGAAGGCCGTTTAGTTTCGGCATCATAATATCAAGCAATACCAAGTCAGGGCGAAAAGATCGCACTTTTACCAGTCCCTCTTCTCCGTTGACCCCTACCGCCACCTCATAGCCGTCATTGGTCAATTTTCGTTGGTACATGCGTACCATCAACGGATCATCTTCCACAAGGAGTATTTTTATCATGGATATAAAAATTATCTTCTACTAGATGGACTATATGCCTCGATAACTTCCTCGACTTTTCCCACTATTTGCTTTGGCGTATAGTCGGTTTTTATTAAATAAAGCACGGCGCCAAGCTCAAGTGCTTTTTCGGCATCCCCCACCTTTTTTAGGTTTGTTAATATAATAACCGGTATATTTTTAAGATTATCATTCTCTTTTATATAACGCAATACCTCAAACCCATCGCGGCGTGGCAAAAGAATATCCAATAAAATAATGGCGGGTTTTTGTGATAACGCCTCAAGTTTTCCGATTGCTTCCTCGCCATCAAAGCCAATATCCACCTCGTATCCGCGCGATCGAAATATCTCCTGATACATGCCCGCCAAAAGAGAATTATCTTCTACAATTAAAATCACCTTTTTCGTTCCTATTTTTATTTTTTTGTTCATAGATCTATACTACTACATTTCTCTTTTTCTTTGCAAGGCGCAAGTGCAATAGCCAAAAAAACTCCCCATCAAGAGGAGTTGCGGCGCGCGCATTTTGAAGCTTTTTTATCTTTTTTCGCATGATCTCAAGAACCTCATCAAAGGAACGGCGCTGTAACATATGATAAAATTGACTCCGATAGTTTTGTATCAAACTCATGCCCTCGACAAGGATATCATACGCCTTCCATGATCCTTCCCTTTCGTGAAGGCGATAAGTAATGTCAAAACCTTTGTTAAGGTTACCTTTGTCAGACACCATGATGCGGGTGACAACTTCAGCACTTCCTTCACTGATGTGTTCACGGAGATACGTAATAGTTGCTTTTATATCCCCCTCAAGAGTATCAAGATAAACAGTAAATAAAAGCTCGGAGAAAAGTGCCACAAATGCGTCCTGTTTTTCCATGGATTGTTTCCAGTGAATGCCGAGAGCGCGTTTTGCTATCTCACGAAAATCAAATCGCTCTTTTACTGCCGCACGAAGCAATGCTCCCCGTTCTGCTTTTTTTGCGCCCCCCTTCAAAGCGGGATCTTGCAGAAGAGCAAATACCTTCTCGATAGTCTCCTTAACCTCTTCTGTAGGACTAATCGTCGCCTGAAGGGAGCGTGGTACTGCTCCATAAACAACAAGAAAAATAACAACCCCTATCAACTGCCTTAATCGTTTTGCAAAAGACATGATGTGCTCCTTAAAGAAACGCTTCTTCTAAAGTATACCATGCGAGACATATGAATACATCAACATATTTATTAAAAAAGCCCTATCTATAAGATAAGGCCTGCGCAAAGCTACCGTTCAGTTTATCAATTGATCAATAATCATCCGCTATCAAAGCAGTGAGCCATAACACACCGGCAAAAAAAGATAGAAAAAATCCAACGATTGCGTAAGACGCATTTGCCGGGAATATGGACATCCCCGCTGGCACCGTTACCGAAACAGATCGCCCTTCATCAAGGAGTGTTTCTCGCAATTTCATGAGAACGTTAGTTCTCTCAAGCTGAGAGGCATCGGGACGAACCGCAAGAAGTTCCTTTAACGCGGATGTGATATTCTCATACCAGAACCCAACATCTTCATCCGGCGTCCTCCAAAGGAACGAGGTGTAACCAGAAGTAAGCTTGTTGCTTTTCAAGTATTTTACCGCAACCGCTAGGTTCTTTGCCGCAAGTTCAACGGTGTTTGCATCTGCGGCTCTCTTCAGATACCCCTCACAGTTGCGGTCAAATTGAATTACTTTGACAACCCTCATTGCCCCCCATGCTCCAAAAACAAAGGTGAACAGTATCGCTAATACAAAAAAAAGGTTTTTCATCTCCTAATCCTCCTTCCCGCCATTCGGCAGAGCAAAATAAGATAACTGAAAAGTTAAGGTACAACTGGTATAAATATACAATATACCTATCTCTTCAATATGTCAATGCCTCCATTCTTTCTCTTTTTCTCTCGCCATTTTTTAATTTTTTTATGATCCCCGGAAAGAAGAATTTTTGGGACGCGATACGTTTTGTCTTTCCATTTCAAAATTTCCGGCCGGGTATAATGAGGGTATTCAGCTTTCAGCAACATCGAAAAGAAGCTCTCTTCCTTAAGAGACTCAAACGCAATAACTCCGGGGATTAAACGTGCCACGGCCGAGACAATCACCATCGCGGCCGCATCGCCATCCGTAAGCACATAGGGGCCTATGGAAATCTCATCAGATTTTCCGCCAAGGGCGGAGAGAATTGTTTTGACGCGCTCATCAATACCCTCATAGCGCCCGCTAATGAGTATTAGCTGATCATATTTTTTCGCCCAGTCATATGCCATCTTCTGGGTAAACTGTTTCCCTTTTGCTGACAATAAAACAATTTTTACTTTTTGCTTTGTGGTTTTTTTCAGAATCATCTCCACTGCTTTCAAAATAGGTTCTGCCTGCAGTACCATCCCTGCTCCTCCTCCATACGGCTTGTCATCAACCCGCCCGTACGACCATCGTCCGGTCGGGCGGGCTTTACGATGCTTGTCTCTTGAAAACTTCCGTATATCGTGCGCGCGAATAACCACGCGTTTTTCCTTCTGCGCGCGCCCTAAAATGGACTCCTTGATATAAGAGTCAAAAATGTTTGGGAAAATGGTAATAATATCAAAACGCATACATATTTCAAACCAAAACCCCTCGTTCGATATATCAATATTTCGACATACCGAAAAGAGGGGTTTTTGGTTTTTTTACGAACGATTGAGATTACAGCTTGAGATCATCAATGCCTTCATCTATATCGCGGTCACGCCGCGGCCGAGGGCCACGCGTGGATCCTTCCGGCTCTTCAATCTTCAGATTGACGCGCGCGTTGTTTTTCATGCCAACCACGCGCAAGAGCGTACGGATCGCTTTGGCGGTATTCCCGCTGCGGCCGATGATCTGACCCATATTGGAAGGATCAACCTTCAAGGTAAGGAGAACTCCCATCTCGTCTACCTTGCGATCAACTTTTACCGCTTCGGGGTTATCTACCAAGGCCTTCACGACGTATTCGAGAAAGTCTTTATCGGACATATCCATGGTGTATTAATCTTGTCTCATCTTCGGTTAAACGACCTTTCTGTCATTCATTAATAATAAGAGTATAGCAGATTTTTTTACCCTTGTCCACCCCTCCGCTCTTCGCTCTCGTTCAGAGCTTCGGTGGTGCGCGGCAGGCCTTTGCTTTTAAGCTCCGACTTGCGCGGCAGCCTCCTTTGTTTTCCGCACCAAACTGCCCACCGTGGCAGACATCTGCGCTCCCTGGGATCGCCAATAGGCAATACGATCATGCTTAAGCGCGGTCTGTTTCTGACGTGGGTGGTGATTCCCCACGATTTCTATAAAATCCCCGCTTTTGGGAGCGCGGCGCGAATCAATAACCACCACCCGAAAGTGGGGATCATTTTTCCGTCCTACTCTGGTCAACCGTATTTTGAGCATAAAAATATACTACTTCTTTTAGCACAATCCGAACAGATTGACAAGGCATGATCTTTATGCGATATCATACACTTTCCCAATCTTTCGAAGAAATATCAGCTTGGCGCAGGATTTCGGCAAGAAGATATGAGGAGTTTATAGCGCGCTTGTGATAACTTTTTTGCAATAAATTGACTTACCATATTAAAATAATAGCACATTCTTTTATGCTAAGCAACTTCCGCTTCATTCTGCTTTACTTCATCCAATTTCACCGAAAGCAAGCGAGAGACGCCGTCTTGCCCCATCGTGACTCCGTAAAGCACGTCGGCGCGCTTCATGGTTTCGCGGTTGTGAGTGACCACAATCAGTTGCGTATGTTTGCTTAATTCTCCCAGCATCGCACCATACCGGCGCGAATTTGTTTCATCAAGCGCGGCATCAGTTTCATCCAGCACTAAAAATGGCGGGGGGCTTACTTGCGAGAGCGCAAAAAGCAACGCAATAGAGGTAAGCGCGCGCTCGCCGCCGGAGAGCATTTCGAGATTGCTAATGCGCTTACGCGGCAGATGAACGTCAATATCAATACCCCGCTCATCAGGCGGCAAGGCCTCTTCTCCACCCACTATCAATCTCGCCTCCCCGCCGCGAAACATCTCGCCAAAAAGATTTGCAAACGCGATATTGATGCGCTCTAATCCTTTCGTGAAATCTTGCGCCAAACGCGTGGCGAGTTCATCGGCAAGAGTCATTAATGACGCTTTTGTAACAGCAAGATCCTCGTATTCCTGCTGCAAAAATTTCTGCCTCTCGGATACTTCTTCAAATTCTTTTATAAGCCCACGATCGATGGCGCCAATCTCTTCCACCTTCAAGCGCAGGCGCTCAAGAGTGCGTTTTGCTTGCTGCCACTCTTGATCGTGACCCCACGGCAAGATAGTTGCATTGCGGATGATGGTTTCTTCCTCATCCTCCCGATATCGCCGCGCTTCAGCACGCATATTCTCAAATTCCTGAAAACGATTAGCCCATTGCTCTTTTACGATCACGCATGCCATCAGTTTCTCTTTTACCCCAAACAATGCGTGTTCTTTTGCACGGAGCTCCTCTTGAGAGTGCCGCGCCTGGTCAAATGAAGCAAGGTGTATCTCTTTTTGTTTTTGGATCATCGCGCGTAATATTGCCATTTCTTCTTTGACTGACGCAATGCCTTTTTGTACCGAGGTGCGTTCCTCGCTTTTTTCTATGGCTGAAACGGGAGAGGCTTCTTCAAGCACAAACCCAAGTAATTCTTTGAGCCCTTGTTTGATGTCGCGCAGCGAAGCAAGAGAAAGCAAATTATTAATATGTTTTTTTATCTCTTCTAATACCTGAAGCGCATCACGATGCGGCTCGCGATATCGCTGCCCTTCAATGCGCCCCAATTCGCGCTCTAAGGCGCTTCTGCGCTCCTCAAGGGTGCGCAACCGCTGCTCTTCTTTGCTTTCTTGCTGAGCGGCAAGAAGCGCTTTTTGACGATACTGCTCTTCGTGCTCCATCTGCGCGCGCAGTTCAGCGCATTCATGTTCCAGCTCCTCCTTTTGAGCAATCAAGGGTGTCTCTTCCGCCGCATGACGCTCCTTAAAAAACGCGAGCGCCGCTTCTTCGCGCAGACAATAATTGCGCCACGCACCAAGGAGCTCGTTACGCAATATTTCCGCGCGGCGCATGGTATCCACCTGCGTTTTAAGATATTTGGCGTGTGGTTCAATCTCGCGGGCAAGCAACGCGATCCGCTCCATGTTCGCATTAGTTTCGTCAAATTTTTTAAGCGCCTCTTCGCGACGCGCTTGAAAGACTCTCAAGCCAAGCGCTTCTTCAATAAACGCGCGGCGCTCTCGCGGCGAAGCCCATAGTGCGCGATCCGCCGCGCCCTGCGAAATGATATGATGTTGGCTTGCCCCAAGTCCAATGCGCCCCAAAAGGCCGGCGATATCCTTGAGGCGCGCCGCAGAGTTGTTGATAAAATAATCATTAACGCCGTCTCTTCGAATATGCCGAGCAATGTGCACTTCTTCAAATTCTAGAGGGAATGAATGATCTTTGTTGTCAAACACAAGAGCGACGGCCGCTCTCCCCATGCGAGGAGCGTTCGGAACACTCGCGCTTAAGGCAGATCCGCCTTGCTCCGGCCTCGGCAAAACAGGTGATCCGGCAAAAATTAAATCTTCTCCGCGCCGGCCGCGCAGTTGTTTTATTGATTGCTCGCCCAACACCCACCGCAGCGCTTCCACCACATTGCTTTTGCCACTGCCATTGGGCCCCACAATCGCCGTAATCCGCGCCGGAAATGCCAGCTTGGTGGCTCGCGCAAACGATTTAAAACCGGATAACTCAAGCCGCTTGAGGTTCATGATACTAGTGTATCAAAAAATCGCGATTTTCACCGCACTTGACAAAAATAGATAAAAGAAGTACCTTTCATATAGAAAGGACAAGAGACGCAAAAAGCGCCGACACCACGTTTGAAAAATAAAAATGTTCGGCTTCAAATGGGACATTACGGGTTTAACTAACTTCAAAACCTCTAACAAGATGAAAGGAGGCAAGCGATGGCAAATGACATAATTGAACTTTATCAAATCGATATCGAAAACACTGAGTGGACTCCCGAGGAAGTAAAAATCGGTGAGGCGATCTTAAAAAAGATCAACTTCCTTAGGAATACGCGCCCGTACAGGAGGGCGTTGATACTCCCCGGATTCTTGGCATCACTCTTAGCGCAAACGACGCTCAGTGTCTGGGGTCATGTGGCTTTCATGAACAACAAAGAGCAAATCTATCTTATTGATGGGCCTGACGAGGAAGCATCGGGGCGTTCCGTTCACGAAAAGCGCACCCCCGCAATAAAATGGGAAAAATATGATGATTTCGAAACCACGATACGCGATCTCGAAGAGAAAGAATTTTTCGGCGGCAGTAGAGATAACACAAGCGCACAAGTCGGCATAAATTATTTCATCGCACTCCAAAAATATGACGATCCTTGGCGAGGCGATTGCCTTGTTCTTGTCTCTATAGTGATTTTCAATGCCGAACCCACTCTTCCTAATTCGAATGGAAGGTGGTACAAAATAAAGGAAATACCGTTTGAAGACGTTTCATCGGTCGATCGCGCAGTCATCTTACCTCACGTCCTTTCAAAATGGACGGAATGGAAACACAGAGCTCATGAATAGCTCTTGCATGTCAGCCCTTTCCTTCGTCGTCAAGGACCCATCGGGGTCCTTTTTTTTATTTCAATCTCTCGCCCACATTTCGATATATCGATATGTCGAGATTTCGAGATGTCGACATGCCAACAAATTCGATATTTCGATATGTCGAGATTGCGATACCTTGAAACAATTATTCTCCCACCTATTTTTTATTCTTCTATCTATTTTTGATAATTGTCTCATTTTCTTCGGTAATCACTTCATCTTCTTCTGCCATTTTCATCATAAAACATTCGATAGACTTCGGGTGTGCGTTCCTTCATAATCTCCTTAAGCGGATCATGCGGCGGCACATATTTCCACTGCCTGCCACGCGCCGCGTTTCCTTTTACTTTATCAGTAAAACTCTGAATCAAACGCGAACACTCATCGGTAAGCGCAAGTCCTTTTTTGAATTCCTCGTCAACAATATAATGACGATCAAACGCGATATACAACTGGCTGCGCACTTCACCTGCCTCTCCCTTGGCGATAAAAAGTGCATCCACAAATTCCGCTCTCGTGCCGCGATCAAATCCTTCGGCGATGTTTGACAGAGGAGAAATACTTGCTCGCCGTATCTGACGCTTTAAATCGAAATCGCGAAATTCTTGCTTATCCGTAATATCAAAAATGAAGTTTGCGAGCTCACGCGCTTTCTTCCAGCAAATCAAATCCTCAAATTTTTGAATGGAAGTCATACTATTTCGCCATATCGATATCTCGATATATCGACATGAAAAATTTTTTATCTTTCGAATGGGTAAGTAATTCTGCAACCTGTTCTTTTGCAACCCAACGTGCTTCTGGATTCTTTGGATCAATGGGTTTCAGAATCTCTTCACAATTTATTCCCCCCAGCCTTTTGTTTCTAATCCATTCGCCGCCGCCTGCGTCTCCGCTTCCTGTTTGGAGTCGCCTTCGCCTTCGGCGATTTTTTCTTCACCTAAAAAGACGCCAATCACAAAACGCTTGGCATGATCCGGTCCCCACTCGCGCAGCACACGATAGTTGGGTGTAATATTTTCCCTCTCCTGCGCTTCTTCCTGGAAAAGACTTTTTGCATCTTTCCAGAGCTTGTATTTAAGGACATTATCAATCTGCGGGAAAAGCACGCGTTCTAAAAATTTCTTTGCGCTCTCGTAGCCCCCGTCAAGATAGAGAGCGCCGATAAGCGCTTCAAAGGCATTGGCGAGTAAATATTGCCGCGCGCGACCCGTGTCTTTTGCTTCCCCGCGCGAGAGAAGTAATGCGTCATTGAGGCCGATGTCGGCAGCGCGCGAAGCAAGCATCATGGTGTTGACCATCGCGGCGCGCAGACTGGTGAGTTCTCCTTCCGGTTTTTCGGCAAACCGCGCAAATAAAAATTCCGTCACCACCAATTCCAATACCGCGTCTCCCAAAAATTCAAGGCGCTCATTGTGGCCAGTCGGCCAATCAGGATTTTCATTAATATACGAGCGATGCGTCAGCGCTTCTTGTAGAAATTCTTTGCGCTGAAAAGAAACGCCGAGGCGTTCTTCGATATCAGGCAACGCCCAATTGTTTTTTTGCATGGTGTAAAATTTCTTTAATGTCGTCGTATGTGGTGATGCCATCTAATTCATCGCTCTCAAACCAGCGTACATCGTCAAGCCCGCCGGTCACTTTCAGTTTTAAATTGTGATCATTGGTGCGCGCCAAAAAATAGACGACCGCGCGGCGCACATTGCCTGCATCCGGATCGTGCGCCACGTATTCAATTGCGCCCGCTTTCTCGCCGATTTCCAGATCGTGAACGCCAATTTCTTCTTTTACTTTGCGCTCCGCTCCTTCTTTGAGCTTTTCTCCCTCCTCAAGATGCCCTTTCGGCAATGTCCAACGGCCAAATACATCGTGCACCAAGGCAATATAATACTTATTTTTTTCCTTGCGCCACACCACCGCGCCCGCGCAAGCCTCTTGCGGCAATTTTTTTATCTCTTCGGGCGTAAGCTGGCGCTTGATACTCTCTTCTTTACCCGGCTCACCGAGCTCGCGATAGATCGTGCCCAAAACGCCATTGACAAATCGGCCCGACGATTCGCCGCCAAATGTTTTGGCAAGTTCAATGGCCTCATTGATCGCTACCTTCGGCGGAATTTCTTTGTAATCAGAAAAAAGTAATTCGTAAAGGCCGATACGCAGTACGTTGCGATCCACCACCGCGATCTGATCAATAGGCCATTCGGGTGCCGCTTTTTCAATCAACTGATCAAGTTGAGATTGTTTTTCCACAATGCCTTCCAATAAGGCGACGACGAACGCTTTGTTTTCAAGCCCGGGAGCGAATTCCGGAATATCACGTTCAAGAATGGTTCGCCAATCGTTTGTGTTGCCATACCAAAAATCCCACTCATAAAGCACTTGAAATACGAGGGATCGAGCCAAATGACGCATCGACATATTTTCAAATAATTATTTTTTTGAAAGTTCTTCTTGCTTCTTTTTACGTTCTTTTTTATTGAGTTTTGCCAATACATCTATCACCGTGCGGTTTCGGTATGTGCCGCAGTTTTCGCAGGCGGTATGGGGGCGTTTGATCGCCCCGCATTTTTGACATGCATGCAAAATATGCGTGGAAAGCGCGTGATGGGAGCGGCGATTGCGCGTATGAGAACGCGTATGACGCATGCGTACTACCATGTTTTTATGTTACCACAAAAAGAGCGCCGATGTACAGAGGAGAGCCCATGGCGCCTAATTGCTTCCTGATGGGCTTTCGTGCCGTATCCTTTATGGCGATCGAATTGATACAACGGAAATTTTTTTGCAAGACGAATCATCATGCGATCCCGATATACTTTTGCCACAATGGAAGCGGCTGCGATCACCGGATGGCGCTCATCGCCTTTAATGAGTGTCTGTTGAAATTGATACTTTTTAGGTGCATATAAGCCACCGTCGAGCACAATGGAGTAGCGGGAAGTTGGAAGCCTGCCCGACCGGCAGGCGGGCGGGCGGGAAGCAATTTTTCTAAGGCAGCGGGCAACGGCGATTTTCGCAGCTTTGCTGATACCAATGCGATCAATCACGCCCGGCCCCACCGACGCAATCGCATACTGATAGTGGTCGCGAATCTTTTTATTCCACTTCTCGCGTTTTAATGGTGAAAGCTTCTTTGAATTTTTAATATGTTTTAAATATTTAAATCTTGAGGTTTGTTTAAGCTGAAAGTCAACATCTTGACGTTTAACGGGCAAAGCCCCGGAATTCGCCGAGGGGACAAATTTTAGAAATTGGTTATTTGAAATTACCGTTGCGGCAACTGCCGCAACGGTCAATGGTCCTGCCAGCGGTCCTCTGCCCACTTCGTCAATCCCGATGATCCATTGTTTACGCATGGAATCATTGTAGAACGCTCCCCAATTTTTGCAATAAAATTTCAAAAATAATAAGATTTCAACAATAAATTCAACGATAAAAATCAT
>CAYHZD010000006.1:0-5422 GCA_964361035.1 uncultured Candidatus Saccharibacteria bacterium | reverse complement strand
AATAAAATTTCAAAAATAATAAGATTTCAACAATAAATTCAACGATAAAAATCATACAGTAAAATTAGCGGTCGCTAGATTTACTGTATGATTTTTTACGTCTCTTTATGATTCTTTACGCTTCTTAAAAATCATCAAAGATTAAAATGTTTCCGCAGTTTGCGCTCTTCTTCTATATAATCCGCGACAATATAATTCACTTCGTTATTATGTAATTCAAAAACTTCCTGAATCAGTCGAATTTCATTATGGCATTCATACGGCCAGACCCACACACTTTTTTGTAACATCACCATGCCAAGTTCTCTGAATTTCTCTCGAAGCGCTTCTCGCGCCGCCTTCTTCTTGTCAGGAATATCAAATATTACTGCATGCCATTTTCCATCCCACCTTCTCTTTTGCGGTAGTACTATTTCATCAAAATCATATTCTTTTATTTTATATTTTCCTTCTTCTGAAAGAGTAACAAGAATCTTGCCATCTTTTTCTTGCCATGCAATAAATTGATGCTGTCGCGCATAATCGAAGGCGCGCGTTAATGCCCTTCTTTTTTTGCCATCCTGCGCGTCTTGAAAATACTTACGAATAAGAGCAGTAAAAAAATAAGGCGATGTCGCAGCAATAGTAAAAACGCCGGCCGTTGCTATAGTCCGAAGTATTATTTTAAGCGCCTCTTTTCTTTTATACGCTCTCCATCGTCCCTCATTATGGTCGTTAAAAGAAGCCATAACCATAACGTATATCATAAAGCTTACAATAAATCTAGCGACCGCTAATTTTACTGTAACAATTTGGGGATCGGTTTGTCGAGGGGTATACTGGGCTTATTATCATTTTCTTTCATGAAAGACTTTGTGCATCTGCATACCCATTCCCACTATTCCCTCTTGGATGGGCTTATTAAAATTGATGATTTGGTGCGGGAAGTAGCACGCCTCGAGATGCCCGCCATTGCGCTCACTGATCATGGCAATATGTATGGCGCCATTGAATTTTATCAGAAAGCAAGGAAAGCGGGCATTCAGCCGATTCTCGGCATCGAGGCCTATATCGCGCAAGAGCGTATGAATGATCGCCGACCAGGCATTGATGAAAAACGCTATCATCTTGTGCTTTTGGCCGAAAATGACGATGGCTATCGCAATCTCGTCGCACTCACCACCAAGTCGCATCTGGAGGGGTTTTATTATAAGCCACGGCTTGATCATGAAGTGTTACGTGCGCATGCCAAGGGACTTATTGCACTATCGGCCTGTATGGGAGGCGAGATTCCGCAAGCACTTCTTGCCGGCGACGAAGAGCGTGCAGAAAAATTAGTTACGATCTACAAAGACATATTTGGGGCAAACAATTTTTTTATTGAGGTTTCTTCCCATCCTGGCATTGCCAATCATGATCGCCTGCAACATATGCTCAAAGCGCTTGCCGAAAAAACACGCACGCCCATGGCCGCCACCCAGGACGCGCACTACCTTACGCCCGAAGATGCCAGCGCCCAAGATGTGCTTTTGGCGGTGCAAACCAACACGCGCCTTGACGATGCGGATCGGTTGAGCATGAAAGACGATGATTTCTCACTGCGTTCTGGTGCGACTATGAAAACGCTTTTTGCCGACAATAATGCGGCGCTTTTAAATACAAAACATATCGCCGATCGCGTGCACTATGATCTTCCGCTTGGTGTGCTCCAGCTGCCGCATTTTCCTCTGCCGGCCGATGAAACAGCCGAATCGTATCTTCACACGCTGGCAATGAGCGGCGCTGAAAAACGATATGGCAATCCGCTTCCGCGCGAGGTTGCCGAGCGCCTCGCGTATGAACTCGACGTCATTGGCAAAACCGGTTTTGCCGCCTATTTTTTAATCGTGCAAGACCTTGTCAATTGGGCAAAACAACAAGGCATCGCTGTAGGGCCCGGGCGTGGATCCGCCGCCGGTTCTTTGGTGTCGTATGTGCTCAATATCACGGCTATTGATCCGCTTCATTACCAACTTCTCTTTGAGCGCTTCATGAATCCGGCGCGCATTAGCCCGCCCGATATTGATCTTGATTTTGCAGACGTGCGCAAAGAAGAAGTGCTTGCTTATGCAGCCCAAAAATATGGTCGCGATCATGTGGCGCAAATCATCACCTTTGGCACCATGGCCGCGCGCGCGGCGGTGCGCGACGCGGGCCGCGCACTCGGCATGACGTATCAACTCTGCGATGAACTTGCCAAAAAAATTCCGTTCGGCAGATCGCTGAATCGTGCACTAAAAGAAGTGCCAGAACTTGCCGAGTCGTACAAAATAAATGAGGATGCTAAAAAAGTCATTGATGCGGCCATGCGCCTTGAGGGGGTTGCGCGACATGCCTCCACGCACGCCTGCGGCGTCGTGATCACGAAAGATCCGCTCACTACGCTCGTGCCGCTCCAGATGGCGAGCGCGCATGGATCCGCAGATGCCAAAGAAAAAACTTCGCTCGTCACGCAATATGAAATGCATGCCATCGAGGATCTTGGCCTTCTTAAAATTGATTTTTTGGGTCTTGCGAATCTTACCATTATTGAAGAAACTATCAAACGCATTAAAGAACGGCGCGGCAAAGAAATTGATATTGCCGCCATTCCTCTTGACGATCCCGCGCCGTTTGCGCTTTTAGCCCAAGGCCGCACCGCCGGCATCTTTCAATTTGAATCAATGGGCATGACGCGATACTTAAAAGAAATGAAACCGACTCATCTGGAAGATTTAATCGCGATGGTAGCGCTCTATCGTCCGGGTCCTATGGAACTGCTTCCTTCATACATCAAACGAAAACACGGGCAAGAACAAATTACGTATCTGCATCCGAAGCTCGCGCCTATTTTAGAAAAAACATACGGTATCGGTATCTATCAAGAACAAATGATGCAGATTGCGCGTGATTGCGCCGGCTTTACGCTTGCGGAAGCTGACATATTGCGCAAAGCAATAGGTAAAAAAATAAAATCGCTCTTAGCTGAACAACAAGAAAAACTAATTAACGGTATGCGCGCCAACGGAATTAACCAGCATACCGCCGAAGCAATTTGGGATCTGTTTCCTCCCTTCGCCCGTTATGGATTCAATCGAAGCCATGCGGCTGCCTACGCGCTTGTCGCTTATCAAACCGCGTGGCTCAAAACGCATTACCCGATAGAATTTTTTGCCGCTCTTCTTAATGCCGAAGCAAAAAATGTGGAACGCATGAGTTTTTTGATTGCCGAAGCAAAACATGATGGCTTTGAGGTACTTGCGCCCCACATAAATGAATCGCAGGCGAATTTTACCGTGATTGCCGATACCGTGATCCGTTTCGGATTAGGCGCCATTAAAAACGTGGGGCACAATCTCGTAGAAGCGCTCGCCGAAGAGCGCAATCAAAACGGGCCGTTTGCGACCCTTACTGCCTTTATAGAGCGTATTCCGCCGCAAAGCATCAATAAAAAATCATTGGAGGCGCTTATCAAAGCAGGCGCCTTGGATGTCTTTGGCGAACGCAACATGATGCTTGTCAATATGGATACCCTCCTTGCGTATCAGCGCCATCAGGCGCGCGAGCGCCAAAGCAATCAATCATCTCTTTTCGGTTTAATGGAAGCTACCCATACGCCCTCTCTTGCGCTGGCAGCTACGCCCGCCGCTTCCCTCAATGATCGCTTACGCTGGGAAAAAGAGCTTTTGGGTCTCTATATCTCCGGTCATCCGCTGGAGCGCTTTCAACGCTTTACCAAAAATCTTGCCAAAAAAATTCATCATCTCAAATCAATCCCCGAGGGCGCTCTGATAACTACTGCCGGCCTTCTTTTGGAAACAAAACGTATCGTTACCAAAAAAGGCGATCCCATGATGTTCATCAAGCTTGCGGATGAAACCGCCGAGATTGAAGGTGTTGTCTTTCCCTCCACACTTGAACAATTTTCTTCACTTCTTGAAGTCGATCGCTGCGTACTTATACGTGGCCGCATCTCCCATCGCAATGGATCGCTCTCCATCATCTGCAACACCATCGAGCCGTTGAAAGAATAGAACGAATCTTGTACCATATTCGCATGGCAGAAAAACAAAAGAAGGATCACCGGGAGTTGGGGCGAGAGCTTGATTTGTTTTCATTTCATGAGATCGCGCCCGGAGCGCCCTTTTGGCATCACAAAGGCATGATTATCTTCCGCGAGCTGGAACGCTACGCGCGCAGGATTAATGATGAACATGGCTACGAAGAAACTTCCACACCCATTTTAGTCAAGAGAGAACTTTTTGAACAATCCGGTCATTGGGAACACTACCGCGATAGCATGTTTTGGTTTGACAACCCGAGAGATGAAAACGAACATCTTGCGCTTAAGCCTATGAATTGCCCGGAATCCACCTTTGTCTACAACCACATGATCCGCAGTTATAAAGATCTTCCTTTACGTATTGCTGAAATCGGGCGGCTCCATCGCAACGAACTCTCCGGCACCTTAGGCGGGCTTTTCCGCGTGCGCCAAATTACGATGGATGATGCACATATATATGTAAGGCCTGATCAGGTTGAAGAAGAAGTAAAAAACGTAATTGCCATTATCGATCAATTCTACAAGATGTTTGATTTTAAACCGCGATATGTGCTCGCGACCAAACCGGAACATGCGCTCGGCACCGTCGAAGACTGGCAGCGCGCCGAGCAAGCGCTTGAAAATGCTCTGAAAGCAAAAAAGATCAACTATACGATTGGTAAAGGCGAAGGCGCGTTTTACGGGCCAAAAATTGAGGTGCACATGGAAGACTCTCAAGACCGCGATTGGCAATTGGGCACGGCGCAACTTGATCTCGTCATGCTTCCCAAACAATTCAATCTCTCCTACATTGACGAGCAAGGCAAAAAACAGATGCCGTGGGTTATTCATCGCGCTATTTTTGGATCTTTTGAACGCTTCATCGGTGTGCTGCTTGAGCATTTCAACGGCGCCTTGCCGTTTTGGCTCTCACCCGTGCAGGCAATAGTGCTCTCCATGACAGAGAAAACGGAGAGCTATGCGAAAAAAGTCGCGCAAGCGCTTAAAGAAAAAAATGTGCGCGTTCACCTCGATGGTCGTAACGAATCGCTCAACAAAAAAATCCGCGAGGCAGAATTGCAAAAAATTCCCTATCTTTTGGTGGTAGGAGATCGCGAAGCAAAAGAGAACACCGTGAGTGTGCGCGAACGCGGCAAGGGCGATGTGGGCGTAATGCCGCTTGAAAAGTTTTTTAACCTTATTAAATCTTCATAGGTATATGAAACATCGATATTACCAGCCACGCCGTGTTATCGAAACACCGCTCCGCAGACCGCCGCGTCTGGAAGGAAAGCAACAAAATCGCGGCATTAAAAAAATCAAAAAGAAATCACATTAGGTGGCGTTTTGCCTTCGAGGGCGGCGATAATATTCTCTGCGGCA
>CAYHZD010000005.1:0-20887 GCA_964361035.1 uncultured Candidatus Saccharibacteria bacterium | reverse complement strand
ACATGGGAGATTAAATCGGAGGTGTTGGGGGTGTGAGAAACTCCCCGACCCCTCAGTTAGTTAGTATGTCTATTATTTTCTGCCGACTGGTGTGGCCGGCGACAATACGCAAACGCGATGGCGCAATATGTAAAAAATCCGCTAGTGCTTTTATGATAGCGGCATTGGCCTGCCCCTGCACCGGCGGCTCGCAAACCGCCACCACAAAATGCGTATCATCCAGTTGCTCCACCTTCTGCTGCCGCGCACCCGGTTTTGCCTTTACAAATAATTTCATATCTTGTTGACTTTATTTTAACCTTTGGTATATTAGGGTTGGTGCTTGGAGGGTTCGCCCTGTCACGGCTATCCAAGCTGTAACCAAGTACCACTAAAGAATGCCCTTATCAGGGTGTTTTTTAGTTTAATCACTCTCTGGGTTGCCGCTATGCAGTAATCGTCGACTGTTTATCAAATCAATTTTCCAATACGGGATGATACTCCAAAAGAATTTCTGTCTATCCTCAATCTGTTTAACGATTACTTTGACGCGTACATTTTCTAAAACCGCGATAAATTCGTAATAGGAAACTGGCTTTAGTATCGTGTCAGTACGGCTGTGTATACGAATTCGCTCAAAATGTTTCGTATGTGAAATTCCTTGTACGGTTCGAGATAAGGAAAGTATTTGCGGGGCAAGAATCAACAGTTTCAATCTTGCGTACTGTTCGGGGCGTGGACGCGCAACTTTATCGGACTTAAATCGAAGATGTTTTAGCCCCACGGCATTGAAATTGATCTTCTCAGCAAAATAAGGACAGCGGATTTCACCAATTGAAGCATAAAAAGCTTCTGCATCAATGCATGTTCTCTCAAAATCTTTTTCGTCTTTGAAGTTGAATTTCCCCATTAATTTGGAATGATAACGTGGTTATCATACTAAAAATTGGCTTGTTTTGCAATAAAAAAATACTCCGACATGGGCCGGAGTATTTTTTGCGCCTTGGTTAGTCAACTTTGCTAACTTTGACCGCGTTGGGGCCTTTGGGGCTGTCCGCCACTTCAAAGGTCACACGATCTCCTTCGTGGAGATCGTCGAAACTGACACCTACGAGATCATTGGAGTGGAAGAAAAGATCTTTTGATTCTCCTTCGCGTTTGATGAAACCAAATCCCTTGTCGGTGACGAGTCTCGCGATTGTTCCTTCTTGCATGGATAGTTATGATGAGAAGAGTGAATAATGAATGCGACCGTGTTTTTTACTACACTATTAATAGTATCACACGCCAATATTTTTTTCAACAAGAGGCACAAAAGCGAAGCCCGGGTATTCATGTTTTCGAATTTCTGTTGCCGATATTTTTTCAATATACCAGATGGCACCGCGCACGGGGATCACCATGCGGCCGCCGTCTTTGAGCTGGTCAAGGAGAGCTTGCGGGAGCTCGGTGGCCGCGGCTGAAACCAAAATTTTATCAAAAGGCGCATGCTCCGGTAGGCCCAATGTATCCGGATGGGCTTGCTTAATGTATGCGTGCGGGAATGTATATTTCGTAAGATTCCCCTTGCCAAATGCCACCAACTCCGGAATAATCTCTACGCCATGCACGCTTCCCTGCTTGCCTACGATATACGCCAAGAGCGCCGTCGTCCAACCCGAGCCGGAGCCGACATCAAGAATCTTCTCACCATCTTGGGGATCCAAGCGCTCGAGCATAAATACCACGGTGGTGGGCTGCGAGATGGTCTGACCACACCCAATTGGCAAGGGGTAGTCTTCGTAGGCCTCGTTTTGATATTCCTTGCGTACAAAATCAGCACGATCCACGGCGCGAAAGGCCTTGATGAGTGCTGCGCCTTTGAGAATGTGACTCGCAATCAATGAGTCAATAAGAGTGTTGCTATTATTCACGTTATTGCCTTTATTTATTTTAATAGTTCAGCGAATTGGCGTTGAACCTTCTCGAGCTTGGGATTGATCACGACTTGGCAGTAGGCATTGCCGGTATTTTTCGCGTAATAATCGCGATGATACGCTTCCGCTTCGTAGAAAGATTCAAATGGTTTTACTTCGGTGATCACCGGAGCGCCTTGCGTGTGCGAAGAATTTATTTCTTCAATAAAACGTTCCGCCTCTTCTTTCTGCGCTGCATCCATATAAAAGATTACGGAACGATATTGGGTGCCTACATCCGCGCCTTGCCGGTTGCGCGTGGTAGGATCGTGCGTGGCAAAAAAGACGGTGAGCAAATCGCGATAAGAAATGCGCGCAGGATCAAATTCAATTTTGACCACTTCGGCGTGTCCGCTCGTGCCGCGCGAGACATCTTCATACGAAGGGCGCGGTGTAGCACCGCCCGCATAGCCGGGCACTACGGAGACGACACCTTTAAGCATCTTAAAGATTGCTTCCGTGCACCAGAAACATCCTCCGCCAAATAGTGCTGTTTGTGTTTGCTCTGACATAGATGGTGTTACGAATGTTTTTTGCCTGTGAGATCAAGGCACACTGAATTGATGCAATAGCGCTTCCCACCTTTTTCTTTTGGCCCATCGTCAAACACATGGCCTAAATGCGCGCCGCATGTTTTGCAGCGCACTTCCGTGCGTGTCATGCCGTGGCTTTTATCTTCGCGCAATTCGATATGTTCTCTATTTTCCGGCTCGGTAAAACTCGGCCAGCCCGTGCCGGAATCAAATTTTGTGTCCGAAGAGAAAAGCTCGGTGCCGCATACCGCGCATGTATACATGCCTTTCTCGTGATTATTCCAATAGTGGCCGGAAAAAGGCGCTTCGGTGCCGCCTTCACGTGCGACACGGCGCAATTCCTCCGAAAGTTCTGAATCTTTTTTCATCATATCAACTATACCATCACCATCGCGCCGTCATCAAGCGTGATGATGCGCTCGGCAAGGCGCGCGTATTGTGGTTCATGCGTGACCATAATGATAGTCTGGCCTTTTTTGTGTAGTTCCTGAAAAATTTTCATGATAGTGTGCGAGGAATCGTTGTCCAGATTGGCCGTGGGCTCATCGGCAAAAAGAACGCTTGGGCGGTGCGCGATCGCGCGCGCGATGCTGACGCGCTGTTGCTCGCCGCCGGAGAGCTGGCTGGGCAGATTATCTGCGCGGTGCGCAAGGTTGAGCCGCGCGAGCGCTTCTTGCGCAATGGCGCGCGCCTCTTTCGGGCTTTTGCCCTGCATCAAAAGCGGCATTGCCACGTTCTCTCGGGCAGTTAATTCGGGCAAGATGGCATAATCTTGAAAGACATAACCAAAGTGTGTGAGACGAAAAGATGTTTTTTCGCGCGCACTCATCGTACGCGTATCGCGGCCGTCAATGATGATTTCGCCGCCGGTGGGATCATCAAGGAGACTCATTTGATACAACAACGTGCTTTTGCCGGCGCCGGATCTGCCCATAATGGCAAGAAACTCGCCGTCGCGCACCGTAAGATCAATGCCTTTGAGCACCCGGGTTTCTCGATCGCCATCGCGAAATGTTTTAATGAGATTGGTTGTTTGGATCATGTTATTATTAAATGGCGAGGGGTGTTGCATTTTCTTTTTGTTTTGCAATTTCAATTCCTTCCTAAAATCGCGTCCAGGGTATTTTTGCGAATAATCATCCACGCCGGGATATAGCCGGCAACGACCGTTGCCGCCACCAAAAGCCCCACGCGAAACATGGTCTGTCCGATGGGGGCGACCAAAATGCCGTCGCTGAAAGGAAAATCAATCGGATGCGCGGCAATAAACGGCACCAAAAATCCATAGACGAGCGCAAGGCCGATGGACGAGCCGATGAGCGCGTAGAAAATGGATTGAAACACATATGAGAATTCAATGGCGCCGGCTTCAATGCCGATGCCTTTCATGATGCCGATGTATTTACGGCGCGTGATGGCGTTGATAAAGACCACGATAAAAATAGTGATGGAGGCAACCACCAACCCAATGGAGCTGAATGCGGCGCCAAGCATATTGAACGTGTTGATAATATCTTTTAAGAATTGCGGTTGAGCGTCATCAAATGTTTGCACCTCAGCAAAACGATCAGCGCCGCTTCGCTTGAGCGCCTCGCGCGCGGCTGCCGGGTCGGCGCCTTCGCGCAAAAGCATGGCAATCTGATCCACGTTGCCGTCGTTTCTGCCGATGATGCTGCGCAGTTGGGAATCCACCATAAATACATTGCGCGTAAGCGCGTCCACCTTGCTTTTGATAATGCCTTTGACGGTCACTTCGCGCGTTACGTCGCCGATATGGATGCGGATTTTACTGCCCACGTCCACGTTATCAAGCGCGGCAAAGTTGGGATCGTCCACTGGCACGTACTGGCTTAATAAAAATTGTCCGATAATAACCTGATCGTAATCGCCCGGCGCAAGATACGATCCTTCGGTGACGGATTGGGAAAGGTTGGTGACGGCGTCTTCGCGCGCCGGATCAATGCCAAAGATTTGCGCGCCCGCGGTGTTGGGTTTGTCTCCCACTTTGTGTGTTTTATAATTTGCTTCCAGAAGAGCGCCCTCGCTATAGCGCGGCGAGATGGCTTGCGCTTGCGGCAGCTGTTCCATGAGCGCAATTAAACCGGGACTATTTTCAATATAGGATTTATCATTGAGGGTTGAGACAATTACGTCGCTCGTAAATTCCGTGCGCACTTGATCAACCGCGCCTTGGATAAGCCCCACCAGAATGCCGGAGACCACCACCAAATTTAAGAAGGTAAGAATCATGACAAAAATAATAAGACTCGTAGTCCAGAGACTTGCGCGGCGAATGTGTCGCACGGCAAGAAAAAAACCGATACGCGCATGAAGAAAAAATTTTGTAACCATAGAATTAACGCGGGCTGATTACAATTTTCTCGCCCGAAGTGAGCCCGGAGAGCACTTCGGCCATGCCTGCCGATGAAATACTGCCGATTTCAATGATGCGCTCACGGATCGCCTTGCCTTCTTTGACGCGCACTATTTTTTTATTGTCTTGCTCGTCAATAATGCCTTGCGGAATGGCAATCACATTTGATTTTTTTTCTGTGGTGATTACAAGAGCGGCGTTCATGCCGGGCTTGATGCGCTCATCGTTTTCATGGAAGCCAAGTTTTGCGCGATAGGTAGTAACGCCATCGCGGATGGTTTCTGCCGGATCAAGCGACAACACCGTAGCGGCAAAAATCATGTCGGCGCCATACGCATCAAGCGTGACGTGTGCTTCGTCGCCCACTTCCAAGAGCGGGGCATTGAGTTCCGGCACAAAACTTTCTATTAAAAGTGTTCCCGCGCTTATCATCGTAATGGCGCTCACGGAAAGAGAGGCGGCTTCCCCGACTTTAGCCTCCACGTTGGTGACGATGCCGTCAAACGGAGCGATCATAAGGGTTTTGCGTAGTGCCGCTTGCGCACGCGCAAGATCTGCCTCGGCTATCGCCACGCGTGCCGCTTGCTCGTCAATATCTTTTTGGGGAGTGCCGGCTTGTTCGAGGACGAGTATTTTTTGCGCAATTTCAAGGGCAGTGGCCGCATTGGTTTGATTGGTGAGTGCCGTGGTAAGCGCGGAAGCGGCGGCATTGACGTTGGCGCGCGCGGTCGCAATATCATTGCGATAGCCGTCAATGGTTGTTTGCGAGATTGCTGAAGAGGCGGAAAGCGCGTTGACCGCGCGCGCGACATTATCTAAAAATGTTTTGATCGTTTGTAAACGTGTCTGTGTGGCAACAACATCTTGATTGCGTTCCCACGCGATCAGTATCGGCTCAAGCAAAAACCGATTCCATTCGATATCGGAAATGAGTTGATTATCAGCGGTAGTAAAATTAAGTTTTGGATTTGTACTGCGCGGGTTGATAAAAAATTGATCGACGCGATAATGGATCGCATCATCGGCATTCACAAAGGCATTACGCAGAGCATCGGTAAGCGCGTGATCGGTTTGCGTGAGCGCCGTTTGCGCGCTTGCTACTTTTGATTCGTCTACGGCAAGTTGTTCTTGCCGCATTCCTTCCCGCAACGACTCGAGTTTTGCTTGCGCTGCTTTAAGTGCGGCTTGTTTTTGTGCTACCTCTGCGCGTGCTTCGCCATTTTCAAGTACGACAAGCACAGAGCCGGCGCGCACCGTATCCCCCACCCGCGCGTGCACCAAAGCGATTTGGCCGGTTTGACTGAAGGCAAGATCCACGCGCTCGGAAGCAACGACGTTGCCGGAGACGGAAATCTGCTGGAGAAAATCTTGCGGCTCCACCGTGAGTGTTTCAATATCGTCCGCCCCATTGCGCACAAAAAACCAGCCGGCGATTCCCAACGTCATCACCACCGCTACGCCAATAAGGATATACGTATGCGTAAAAATTCGCTTTACCATGAAGCAAAAGTTTGGCATACTTTTTCAAGATTGTCAAATATTACCTTTTAGAGTTTACGCCTTTTACAAAAGCAGCGGAATGATCCACTGCTTTTGTAGCATAAACCAAGCGAAAATAGTATTCACTGCAATGTCTACACACCGTGCATAGACATGGATGATTTAGCTAATTTGGAAAAAAAATTGGCTTAAAAATAATAAACATAAATAATGCAAATAATTCAATAATCGTGCCGAAAAAAGACCTTTATAATCCGCTTGGCTTTCAGCACATTATCATACCCTTACCGAAAAGACAAGTTCATTTAAATTGAGCTTACTGCTTCAGTCCCAGGCCAGTGCGGATGAGGTACCAGTTGATGAGCATAAGAATGACCACAGAGCCGGAGAGAATACCCATCGAGAGCGTAAGTGGGATGTCGGCGCTGCCGAGGAAGCCATAGCGGAATCCGTTGATGAGATAAAAAAGCGGATTGACATACGTGATAGTCTGCCACCATGCCGGCAGCGCGTGCACGGAATAAAATACCCCGCCTAAATACACAAGCGGCGTGAGCACGAAGATGGGGACAATATTAATACCGTCAATTGTTTTGGCGTAGATGCCGTTGACAAGCCCGGCAAGCGAGAAGACAAGCGCGGTGAGCAGGGCAAACAAAAAGATAATCAGCACGCTATGCAAGGTAAGCGAAAGTCCGGTAAAAAAGAGGGACACTAAAAGTATAAGAGTCCCTACAATAACGCCGCGTGCCACGCCGCCAGCGGCAAGACCTACCACCAGCAACCACGGGGGCGTGGGAGAAACCAAAATTTCGTCAATAGACCGCGCAAAAAATTTTGAAGAAAAAAAGGTAAATGAGGTGTTGGCGTATGAACTCGTCACAATGGCGAGCATCACCAGGCCGGGCACTACAAACGTCATGTACGGAACGCCCTGCATATCCCCTATCTGTGATCCCAGCACCGTGCCGAACACAAGAAAATAAAGGACGGACGTTATGACTGATGGCAGAAATGTCTGCACCCAAATACGGAACATGCGAACCACATCTTTTCTGACCATCGTATAAAAGGAAATCCATTGTTGATAGGCACTCATATATAATATTGTTATTATTCTTTGGTAAGTTTTAAAAAGACCTCTTCAAGCCGACCGCCGCGATAACCCTCTTTTGTGGCACCCTCTTCGTCGTGAAGTGCCAAAATGTTTTCTATCGTGTCATTGGCCACAATAGTTCCTTTGTTGATAATTGCCACATGGCGAGCAAGGCGCTCGGCTTCCTCGAGATAGTGCGTAGTCAGAAGAATAGTAATACCCGCTTGATTGAGCGATTGCAAATACGCCCACATGCTGCGGCGCAATTCCACATCCACGCCCGCGGTGGGTTCATCGAGAATTAAAAATTGCGGCTCGTGGATAAGTGCGCGCGCAATCATCAGGCGGCGTTTCATGCCGCCGGAGAGTGTGAGTGCCGGTATGTTCATTTTTGCTCCCAATCCGAGATCCTCAAGAATTTTTTTGGCGCGCGGCATGGCCACGGCGCGCGGCATACCGTAATAGCCGCCTTGATTGACTACAATATCTATCGGCTTCTCAAAGGGATTAAAATTTATTTCCTGCGCCACCAAGCCGATTTTTGTTTTTGCAAGCTCGGGCTCGCGGTCAATGTCATGGCCGTAGACGGAGACGGATCCCCCATTTTTTGTAACAAGTCCCGTAACGATGCCGATGATCGTGGTTTTGCCCGCACCGTTGGGGCCTAAGAGCGCAAAAAAATCACCTTGCACAATCTCTACCGAAACCCCTTTGAGCGCGTGGGTACCGCTTGCATAGGTTTTTTCGATATTATGAATAGAGAGCGCATGGTTCATGTGGTTAGCTTAATGAACTGCACAGCATCAATGTAACTGCAGTAGTCGCAATCGGGATTGGCGGCCGGGATTTTATTTTGGTTTAAGCACGCATGAGCATCGCGGATTGTACTCTCTACCCACGTGTCGCTGCCGGTGTACGGGATCAAGGTCACATCAAAATCTAGTTTACCGTCAAATGCTTTGCGATCCATCTTGCCGTTGCAATAGACAAAATAGCCGGTGTCGGACACCTTGTACCCATTCTGCCGCAAGAGCCATTGATAAATTTCCATCTGGCGCTTGTAGCCAATGTGCCAATCTTTATCAAGCTCGGTGATGTCCTCATTTTTTGCCGTTGCCTTATAATCCACCACGATATACTCCCCTTTGGTATTCTGCCACAGATCATCAATGGCGCCGAAGATAAGGAGATTCGTGGGCTTATGCAAAAATTGTACGCCCACAAAATTGTTGCGCCACTGCGCTAAATCTTTGTGCGGCACCGGCTTGGCGTCAACGCCATATTTTTCGATCAAAGGATGCGCGGTACCGGCCGCGCGGTGAATATCAAATTCTTGCTTTAAGAGATGGTCTACCGCGGCATTGAGCGTAAAGGGAAATCCGGGCGGCCGACCGATGCCAAGTTTGCGATCCCGATAAAAACAGCGCGGGCACTCCAAAAATAGATCGATCTTAGAGCGCGACAATTTGAATGGCTCGCCCGAAGAAGGCTCATAAAGCCCCCGCGTCCGCTGGGCGTTGTAATATTGTGTCATATTGCTCTATGCTAGCATGATATTGACAAATAATGCCAGTTTGCTATAATAGGGTTTATAAAGTGAATTTGAGCGTTAACGGCGTATGTCCGTGCTTCGAATTCCGCCCTTTTGGGGACATAGGTCGTTTATAACAACAATTCGTAATATAATGGACGAACAACGAAATACCGGTGGTGGCTTCCAGCAAAGCGAGCGCACCTTCTACGATGTAGAAGAGGTATGCGCAAAATGTGGCACGCAAATCACGAAGCTTCCTTTTCGGCCGGACCCGGCTAAAAAGGATCGCCTTCAGTGCCGCGATTGCTATCGCCAAAACCGACCATTCCGCCGATAATCTCGTAGCGGAATAAGTCCAAAAAACGTCCCGATGTTGATCGGGGCGTTTTTTGATGCTATTATAAAAGAATGGCGAGAGGTGTTGCATTTTCTTTTCGTTGTAGGGCTCCCTGTGACGACCCCGCAGCTGCGGGGAAGGAACGGGGATAAAGACGAAAAGAAAATGTAATACCCGAGCCATGATATGAGAACCAAGAAAGAAAACATGAATGTGCCGGCAAAGGAATTGCCGAGCGCAGAAGAGCCGAAAGATTTCCGCGCTTCTTTTCATTGGCGGGTGCTGCGCATCATGTCCGAATTTGTGGACGGCTGGCAGTTTCTTGCCGATTTTGACAAAACCGTCACCATCTTTGGATCGGCTCGTTTTTTAGAAAAAAGCAAATGGTGCGATGAGGCTGAAAAGCTTGGGCAACTTTTAGCACGGAATGGTTTTACCGTCATTACCGGTGGCGGGCCGGGTATTATGGAAGCGGCAAACAAGGGTGCGGCGGAAGCAGGCGGCGTTTCGGTGGGACTTAATATCGAACTGCCGCA
Source organism: uncultured Candidatus Saccharibacteria bacterium (assembly GCA_964361035.1). Lineage (GTDB taxonomy): Bacteria > Patescibacteriota > Minisyncoccia > Ryanbacterales > CAYHZD01 > CAYHZD01. The sequence continues at coordinate 11,043 of CAYHZD010000005.1, read as the reverse complement.
TGAGCAGCGGCAGAACCCGTATGTAACCAAAGGTATCGGATTTTCACATTTTTTTGTACGCAAAGTGATGCTCTCATACGCGGCGCGCGCGTATGTGTTTTTCCCGGGCGGCTTTGGCACGCTGGATGAAGTGTTTGAAATGATCACCCTCGTTCAAGAACATAAAATTACTGCCGTCCCTATCGTGCTGGTCGGCAAAGAGTATTGGGGGTCGCTTATCAACTGGCTTACCGATACGGTATATGACAAATACCAAGCAATTGAGAAAGGAGATCTCAATCTTTTCACCCTCGTGGATACCGCCGAGGAAGTATTTGAAATCGTAAAAAGTGCCCAACCCCGCGATGAATTCAACGAATATCTGAATACTAAAGAGCCTCCTTCGCCTTCACTTTAATTTCTCTATTGCACGCGCCAGATACTGCACATATTAAAAAAGGCGCCTTTCTGACGCCTCGAACCATCTGATAGCGATTAAGACGGGTTCACGGAGTAAATGTTACCACAACTCGATCCTCGCTGAATTTTGACACGATCTCAAGAACAGCCGTGCTATTTTTAAAAATCTCCCCGCACTTTTTCGCTTCCACATTATTCATCCTTGCAAGATGGAGAAACCGGGGTAGATTTTTTTTGTCGACTACGATAAGCACGCCCTGCCCTCCGTTCCAGGCTTTATAGCATTCCTGGTCTGTCATGCCGCTCCATTGGGCGCATTGTTTCATAATGAGTGGCGGTTCCCATAGATCATTGAGTATCGCGGAAAGCCCGCGCGGGAAAAGCATGTCGCGCCCAAATTTTGTCGGGATGCCGCCGCCTGTGATATGGGTTACGAGATGCAGAGATACCATTGGTTTATATGCTTGGGAGTACCATCCGTGCACGAGCGTGAGGAAGTGGTCATAAAGCTTTGAGGGAACTGCTGCAAAGCGAAGAAACGGCAACGCTTCGGGATTTGTCCAGAAATCAGGGCCAAACTTTTGTGCAAATGCTGCGCGTGTCGCACTTATGCCGTTGCTACGAAATCCATATTCTCGCAAAGCAACAACAACTTGCCCGGGTGCCAGAGTCTCTCCCGTAATCATTTTGTGCGGATGGTATGCTCCGAGTGCGGTGCCGGCCCAAAGAAATTTGAGGAAGGCATGCGGATTCGGCGATCCCGCACAGAGCCCGACTTCCGATGTTTCTCCCTGCAACATCACCAAATTCTCCTGATTGGCAAGGCGGCAGAGCCCGAGCAGCATGGCGCGATAGCAGCCATTGACGACACTGCCTTCCTTATCGAGTGTGGCGGTATCAAGCTGGTTTAAGAGAACAAGCGGCAGGCCGCCCCAGCGCGTGATGTCGCCGCAGGTCATCGCTACCCAATCGTACGCGGCGTTTTCATAGCTCCTCACCACGTCAACGAGGGCTACTTTTGTGCCGATGCCATCGGGTGCGGCGGCGATAAAAAAGCCTTCCGGAAGATTTTTGTACCGCAGACCCTTGGGACCACGAAAATTGTTGTGTGAAAAGTCAAGCACATCAACAAACGGCGAGTTCTCATAGGTACTGCAGCAGAGATCGTAAGCAAAAGCACTAAACGAATCTTGCTCATCCATCTTATGCTCCTTTTCTTGTCAGAGTTTTCTTCTATGGTAGATTGCTCCCTCCCCTCTGTCAAACGTGTTCCTATGTGCTATAATAAAATCATGAAAAGGTTTTATGTGATTTTTATTCTCGTTGGACTTTTTAATTTTTTAGCGACGCAAGCCTCGCTTAGCGAGGCGCATGCTCAAAGTCCTGCTCTCCCTTCTTTTGCAAAAACGCTCAAAAGGGGAATGCGCGGGGAGGAAGTAAGAAATTTACAAATCGCTCTCGCTCATCCGCCCATTGGCGGACCCGAGATTTATCCTGAAGGGCTTGTCACTGGTTACTTTGGCGCTCTCACAGAAGCTGCGGTACAAAGATTCCAAGCAAAAAATAATATTATTTCCTCCGGCTCCCCTTCCACCACCGGGTTTGGCCTTGTGGGGCCAAAAACAAGAAGTTCGTTAAATAAACTAAGCGCGGGTCCGCTGCCTCCCAAAGAACCAGTGGGAACAACAAAGCCAACTGCTCCAACCCAACCTACTCTCACGCCCAAAGAGAAGCCGTATTTTAGCTATCGCTGGCGAGCCAATGACTCGCTTACGGGCGAAGTGAACTTCCCTACCCCGGTCGAGCGTCCGGTGATCATATTGAGCGGCGAGAAAAGCGTGATCCCCCGGAATTCGCCGGCTCTTCGTTTGGCGGAAGTTCACAAGATAATTTTAAGCGATGAAGAGGAGCAATGGGATGAAGAAAAAGCCGCGATGCTCCTTGAAACCATACAGCCCCTCAAAGACATTCTTTATAAACAGGGATACAAGAAATCATGGAAAGTCATATTAACAAAAGCAGAACTGCAAGGTGACAGAGAGATCATACAAGCCTCAGAGGGCGATCAGGCGGGCTTAGTAAAAATTTCTCAGGCGGTATTTAAATATGCCAATCCCATTATTCAATCAAGCGGCGCCGATACTTCCAAAAAAATATTTTATTCCAATCGGCTGTATCGGGCGGTGCTTGGCGCGTTTTTCAATGAGCGGAAACTTTTGGAAACAATCTTAAAAGAGCGCTACGGGGTGGCGGCAGGCTATGCCGAGCCGCGCGATGAGTTTCAAGATTTTTATCTGGAAGAATTACAGTATCTGGCAACGGTATTTGAAGATTTGCCTTTGGGATTCCGCCATATCCCGGGCTTGGAAAAAGTCGTGCGCAGAAAAAATGGCCTTACCAACCCCTGGTCGCCGCAGGCGCCGGCAATCGCGTGGGTGGGTCTTGGATATATTGAATTTATGGATATCGCCTTTCGCGCTAACAATGAGGATTATAGCAGGAGACTGATCGCGCACGAGATGACCCATTTTGTCTGGCATAAAATTCTTAAAACCGAAACAAAAGAGCAGTTTATGAAATTGTCCGGCTGGTCGCTCACTGTGCCCGCAGGTGGCATAAAAGCGGATTCGGGAAAAGCGAGCGATTATCCTAAGGGAAGGGTTGCTTTTGGCGATGATGAGATTTGGTATCGGACAACCACCACCAATTTTGCTTCCGATTACGCAGCCGCTCATAATCCTGATGAGGATTTTGCCGAGACGGTTTCGTATTATATCTATTTGCCGGATAAAGTAAGAACATTCGCTCCCGAAAAATATAATTTCGTAAAAAATGTGGTTGATGGCTATGAATATGCGATTCTCGTTGATGCAAAGTATACCTTCCAGGTTTTCAATCTGCATCCGGATACCACATTCCCCGGAAAAATTGTCGGCACCGACATAGAGGTATATAAAACGGATGATGGATCGAATAAAGTGATCATGACATTATCACTTTCTTCCCAATACGGCGATGGGGCCGAGGAAGCATACGCGCGGCTTTTTTCTCCCCAAGACACCTATTTCGATATTTATTTTTATCCTGTTGAGGGAGATAAATTTAAATTGCGCAGTGAATTTATTATTCCCAAAACAGCAGCCAATGGTTACTGGCTGCCGGATCAGATTACGGTAACAGATCGGGTGGATAATCGCCGCCAAGAAGGGCAAGCACAATTCGGGTGGCTTCTTTACATCAATAATCCAAAGGAAGATTTAAAGGCGCCTGTTCCCGACATCAACCATATAAGCTCTACCACCGAAACGATAGAAGGAGATCATTTTATCACCATATTTGTTCCCGTTACTGATGAGTATGAAGAAGGCCTTTATGGGTATGCGGAATTGCATCAATATGAAGCAAACCAGTCTGTGTACGATTACGCTGATTATGACTTTGAGAAAAAAAGCTTAGTATACGAACTTATTATAAGAAAATATCATGCCGCAGGCCAATGGACGTTTCGCGAATTTAGCACCACTGATTTAGCGGAAAATAGCGGCCGTTATGATTTGAAAGAAAAAGAATTAGTTTTTTCCGTCATTACTGAAAAACCCGACCGTCAAAAGCCCGTATTGGATTTTAATGCAATTCGCATTAAAGCGGTCCCACGCCGGCCTGAAGCGCCCAACGGAGAAACCGATGTTACTATTTGGTATGCTGCCCGAGACGATAATTCCGGCTTGGGTTTGGTTGACTATCAATTATTGAAACCAACGGGCGCCACACTCTTTGATTACCATTATCATGATAATTTCCACACGCCATATTTTGTCGGCGATCCCACGAAGATGCAGACGTATGAAATTAAGCTCACCTTGCCTCCGGGCTCGCCTCCCGGCACCTGGATATTTCAGCAATTGGTTTTACAAGACAAAGCCGGCAATACGCTCACCTCTCATTTTATAGAGATCGGAATTCTTAAACCGTTTGAGATTAAATAGGCGCATTTAGACAGAATCGGCAAAATTTAATTCTTTGCCGACAAAAAAAGAAACATTTTTATTATCATCGAGAACGGGATATATTTTAAAATCACAATTATAGTACGTTCCGTCCTTCCTCTTGTTAGTAAAATTTGCAACAAACGTCTGTTTTTTTGTTTTTATGGTTTGCCACATATCTTTATAAAAGTACTCATCTCTTTCGTTGCCCCATAATTCGCCGGGGGTTCGCCCCACTATTTCATCGATAGCATATCCGACTCTCTGAATCATTGCGTCATTGGCATAAAGGATGACGGCATCTTCGTCGGTAATGATCATGGGATCAAGAACGGTACCCAAGCTTGTTTTAAGCTCAATGGCCTTATAGATTTTATTTATAAAATTTTTTTGGATATAGGTTTTATTCCCCATATATAAAACCATACCCACAATAAACGGTTTCTGTCAATAAAAAGGATTGGGGTCGGGGGAACGATCAATTCTAGCGTTTATATGTCGTCGGAGTGATGAATATAAAACTTTGCGTGCAACTCTCCTGTTGGTATTCGATTTTGAGTTCCGTAGCGCTTTCGAGCCTCACGATAATCCGTCCCGACATTTTTTGCGATTCATAGCAGTAGGTCGCGCTATCCGGCTTCACGTCTGCAAATGTGCGATTCACCTGCCCGCTTGTCTGCGGACTAAATTCCCATTTACCGGCTGCTGCGAAAGTGCCGCCCACCGATATCACCGCGATATCAGGCCGCTCGCTGTCATCTACAAATGCCAAATATTTATGCCAATCAGTGCTTCTGTCGGCACGCGCGTTTTCAAAAAACCAATTTCCCTTCAGTGTCCCGGGAATATCTTGCGCAACCGTACCACATTTTTTATCGCTTCGTGACAGCAGCGCGTACAGGCGCGACGCAGTATTTCCATCAAAATAATCCAGCGGACATTCAATATGCAGCGAGCGCATGCCGTAGCGGTCTGGGTTTGCAAATACGTGCGTTTTGCGGAGATCGATAAGGCCCATATCAAAATTTCCTTGCAGACGGCCCACTTGTCCGATGCGCATTCCTTTTGCGATCGGCGTGAGCGTACTCACATTGCAGCGCGTTTCTTTTGACTCGCCGGAAAAGGCGCAGGGTGATTCAGCGACTATCTTTTCAAGTTCCGGTGAGAGTTCTTTGACATGGTTGTAATAAGCAACAATATCTTTGCATGGCGCAAACCAAATCGTATAATCTATCGTGTCTTGGGTAAAGCCGCGTCCGAAATAAATAAGCGTAAGATGGATATCTCCGGGAGCATAGAGCGGAATGGTGTCAGTAGTCACACCTCCGGCGGTAATGTGGAAAAACATATGCTCGGTAGGAAATGTATGTCCGGGCGGCCCGAGATTCCCCAGAGGTGAAATATTCATAAGCCGGTTCAATTCCACGGGTGCAAAAGAAAACACCGTACTCGCGCAATCGGAAAGAGTGTTTCGTTCTGCCGCGCTCGGAAGTTCCGGCGCGTTCCTGAAAGAAGCGGAGGTGGTGGGTGGAGGCGTCGGTATACGGGGAGGTACTTCTGTGTGTGGTGGAGCCGGAGTGGTCTTTTGCGGGATTATTTTTTGAGCTGTAGGAGGCGCTATGGCGGGAGAAGAACGGGCGGTGGCAGGCGGGATAGAGATCGTAGGAGATTGAGGTGGTAAGCTTGATGGCATTGGTCCAGACATCTTTTCTGATACAGTTTCTGATTGTGTTTCATGGGGCTTTGTCGCAGATTTTTGATACATAAAAAAAGCGCCTCCACTTGCAGCGAGTATAATGACAATGGTGACTATAACGGCGATAGGGATAAATCCTTTTTGGTTCATTGGTTTTATTTTACACTTGAGCGGAAAGATTATTAATGGGAAATTAAATTTAACGGTCTAGAGTTTTGCCAAGAGTATAGTTGGTGCCGTCTTTTGAAAAAATAACTTTTATTTGGGCAGATTGTTTTTCTGACGACAACGGGGCTGCTTCAAGATGATAATGGATTTTACTTTTTTCGTTTGGATTAAGAATTAAATTGCCTGAATATTCACCTCGTCCAATATTCACATAATCAAGCCTGTCCCAAGCATTTAATGAAGATTTTTCCCACGTTCCGCTCGCCAAAGAAACAATGCTATCTTTTAACCAAAATGTAAATGAAATTTCAGAAATAGTTATCGGACTCTTGCTCCGGTTAAAAACCCAAGCCTCGGTTTCTCCCGCAGAAAGGCGCGTCATCCCCGCCTCTCCCGGCCAATAATACTCAAAAGAAATTCCGTCTTGGTTATAAATAAGATTTTTGGAAACGACTGACACCGATGCAGGCGGTGGCGGAGGTGGTGGAGGCGGTGGCGGTGTTTGCGTCGGCACGGGCAATGGCTTTGTTGAAGGTGGTGCTGGTGGAGGTGGAAGTGGCACGGCCTGCGGCGATGGCGTAGGTGCCGGAGGCGGGGCTGACTTAATCGGACTTGTCCAATTTTCGGTGGTGGGCGTTGCTGATGGTATTTCTTGTTGCATTGTTTTTTCGGAAGAAAGCGTTCTCTTTTCTCGCAATACTAAAAAACCGCCAACACCGGCGCCAATCACGAGAGTCGCGATGATGATAATCATGAGCGGGGCAAATCCCTGCCTGCCGCCTGCCTGCCGGTCAGGCAGGTCAGGCATGGCTTTTTGGTTCGTTTGTTCCATGTTGTCTCCTTTTTACATTTTAACGATCGTGATACCGGCATATCCGTCGGCAATGTACAAATAACCGTTATAAACCGCGATCCTATTCGCTTCTCCTCTATTAGAGACGTGCTGCAAAAAAATTGGCTTGACTGGATTAGTAATGTCATACATATCCGCGCCGTCACGGACGATAAATGCCGTGCTGCCGATAACGGTCACATGAGATACGGACCCTTGCGGGATGATGATATTTTTAATGAGCTCAAGCGAACCGCCCGGATATATGGTAAAAATATCAACTCCGTCTTCTCCCCGTGCGACATACGCGTGATTATCCTTCACCGTCACGCTGCCCGGATATTTTTGGTAGACATACGAATCCCGCGCAACGGGTTTTCTCGGGTCAGAAATATCAAAGACATTGATTGAATAAGGACTGTTGCTGATGCCGACAGCCCATCGTCCGTCCACACTCAGATCTCTTGGAATACCCATCGGAAATGGAGTTCTGGATACCTGCGTGAGCGAGGCCGGATCCGATAGGTCATATATCAGCAACCCTATTTCGCCGATAGTGGAGTATAAATAATTTCCTTGGATCTGGATGCTATCTACTTCCGCCGGTTTTATGGGTATCTTCTGCGGAGATTGTATATCCGCAATGTCATAAATTCTCGCTCCACCCCCGTTAAAATATGCTTTTTTGTCGCGCAGAATGAGACTCGTGTATTTGAAACTTGCGGTAAAAAGTTCGGAATAGGTCAGCCGGGAATTTTCGGGAATGCGCACATCTGCAAGGTTGAAATACTTTTGCTCCACATTCACATACAAAGTGTTGCCCCATTTGTACAGATTGAATGCGCGCCCCTGAAGATCGAGGTCTTTTATATGCCGAGGGTTCGTGATATCTGAAATATCCACTATCCTCAATCCTGTGGAGCCATCCGCAAGAAATGCAAAATTATTTTCCACAACAATGTCCTGGAGATCAGCAGGTCCGATGATGCTTTCTCCCGTGTTAATAATTTTTGGATTTGAGGGAGTGCTCACGTCAATGGGCGTTAAGCGATAAGGGAATGAACCGATTATATATGCATAGCTGCCGGCAACATCAAGTCCCCGTATGTCGGTAGGTATTGTCAATGAAGCTGTCACCACGGCTGAGGCGGGATCCGAGATATCAATCACCTCAAATACAGATGTCTGGCTGTACCCCTGCGCCGTGCTTTTCGTGGAAGCCACTCTTCCTATGTACGCATACTTTCCCACCACTCCAAATCCGGCAGTATGTGATTCGAAAGGAAAAACCTTCACGATTTTCGGGCTGTTCGGATTTCGCACATCTATGATATTCAATCCACCAAGCGTCTCCACTACATACGCATACCCGTCTTTTACGGCAATATGGGACGGCGCTCTTCCCGTAAGCTGGATTTTGGAAATCCATTGAATCCGGTCCGGACCTTGAACCTTTAAAATGAGCATTTCGCTCCCCGAGGCGAGATAGACATATTCATTATTCACGCTGATTGCTGCAGGCCAAAAATTCTGCAAATTATAAACTCCCGCTGTTTTTCCGGCGTTATCCAAAATCCGCAGTTCCCGACTATCGGCGATATACAGATAACCATCTTTGTGATATGCCGCTTCCGCGAATGCGGGTGTATCGACGGTTTGAATTTTTACCGGGGAGAAGGGGTCTTCAACGTCAACAATTTGTATAACATCGTCGCGGGAAAGCGAGGCGGCAACGCCGTCAGAAACCGCGATCAACTCGGTATAACCCGGTGTTGGGATAGATTTGATTTTCGGTTCGGGTTGAATCCGCGGCAATTCTGGTTTTGTTTCCTGGCTTACCTCCGGATTACTTTGAACAGGAGATGCAGGAGGTGGAAGTCCAAAAGACGGGGTTGATTTAATCGGACTGGGCTCATCTTTCGTGATGGATATCTCTTTCTGCCGCATCCCTTCCGTTTTCTCTGCAGATTTTGGAGCCGTCACATCTCCAATGTCATGCGTTTCTGGCAACGGTATCTCTTCTCCTACTTTCTGCAATGGAATCTGTGGTTGCACTGTTTTTTCGGAGGCAGGCATTTTCTTTTCTCGCAATACTAAAAAACCCCCGACTCCGGCGCCAATGACGATGGTTGCAATAATAATAATTATGAGCGGGGCAAATCCCTGCCTGCCGCCTGCCTGCCGGTCAGGCATGGCTTTTTGGGTTTCTTCAGCAAAATTGCTTTGCGGCTTAAAACTGACTAATTCCATAACCAAATCTTATCAAATTTTACCCCACTCTGCTATTCACTATTGTTTTTACAAACCATCCAGCAATTAACCCGACAAATAAACCAGCGATTGCCGTTATTACAATCTGATTTATGTTATATCCAATAAGCGGCTTTTGAACATCCAATAAAAAATCAGGAGCTTCATAGATCTTTTGTGGATTTGAGGCAAAAGAGAAATCAAAGAAAATCTCGTGAAGCCCGCTTTCGGCAAAAGTATAAGGCAGTTCCAGAATGCCACCCGTTACAGGGATGTTTTCTTTTACATAAATAAAAGTTCTTTTTTCTGTCCCAATACCACCAAGTTTTGCAATGCGGACAGCAACAATAAGGTCTTCGCTCGTGAGCTTATTTTTTTGAAGATCAACAAACGATGCCAGAAAAGAAGTTTTTACTCCGACTCTTGGGGTGAAAGGAGCGCGCGAAAGATTGATGAGATATTTGTTCTCCACCACTCTTTGGTCTCCGCCATTTGCAAGAGTTATGGAAGGAATAATTGCTATGGCAAGAAGAAAAAGAAGTAATTTTTTCATATAGTTTTTTGCCTTTTAATCCGCAGGCTGTTTCCTACAACGCTAACGCTCGAAAAAGCCATTGCGCCGGCGGCAATCATTGGATTCAAGAGCCCGAAAGCGGCAAGCGGAAGAGCGACCACATTGTAGAAAAACGCCCAAAACATATTTTGTTTGATGGTTCGGAAAGTAATCCGCGCAAGAGCAAGAGCCTCTACCACTTTTAACGGATGGCCTTTGACAAGCACTATATTGCCTGCCTCGATGGCAATATCTGTTCCCGTGCCAATGGCAATGCCAAGATCGGCTTGAACCAATGCTGGGGCATCGTTGATGCCGTCTCCGACAAAAGCGACTTTCAAGCCATCCCGCTGTAAAATCCTCACTTTCTCCGCTTTGTCTTGGGGCAATACTTCGGCAAATACTTTTTCAATGCCAACCTGTTTTGCGATTGCTTCGGCGGTTCTTCGGTTATCGCCCGTGATCATTACCGTTTCAATGCCGGCAAGACGCAATTTTTCTACCGCATCTTTTGCATCCTCTTTTAAGGTGTCGGCTATAGCCAATATACCAATAATTTTCTCGTTTCGAGAAATCGCAATAACGGTTTTTGCTTGATTTTCCAATTCTTCCATTTTTTTATTGCATGCATCTGTCGAGATGCCGAACTCGCGCATGAGGCGGCCGCTTCCCACAAGCAATAGATCACTGCCAATACGACCTCTTACGCCTCTGCCAGTCAGATTTTCAAATTCGTGGACTTCTTGAAGCGAGAGATTTTTTTCTTTGGCGGCATTTACCACCGCTTGCGCCAGCGGATGTTCAGAGAGTTTCTCAAGGCTCCCACTCAAGAAGAGAATATTTTCTGCGCTTATTTCCTCTATGCATGGCACAATATCAGTTACTTTTGGCTTTCCCTCTGTTAAAGTTCCTGTTTTATCAAACACGACCGCATCAATCTTTTTTCCTTTTTCTAACGCCTCGCCATTCTTAATTAAAATACCCCGTTTTGCTCCCAGGCCAGTGCCCACCATTATGGCTGTTGGCGTGGCAAGTCCCAAAGAACAGGGACATGCGATTACAAGAACCGCAACTGCGGGAATAATGCTTTGGGCGATATCGCCTGTGACAAAATACCAACCGATAGCCGTTAGTGCGGCTATGCCCAGCACAATAGGCA
>CAYHZD010000004.1:0-21069 GCA_964361035.1 uncultured Candidatus Saccharibacteria bacterium | reverse complement strand
CGCAACCGCATTGCGCATGAAGCCGAAGCTCTTAATCGCCGCGATGTGGACCGCGCGATGTATCAGTACCGCGCGGTATTGAAAGAACTAAAGTTTTTATAGCATTTTCGTGACCTTCTATTTTCTGTTTTTGAGTGCATGAGAAAGAGTACTGGGATCAGCATACTCGATTTCTGCGCCCGTGGAAAGGCCGCGGGCAAGCGAGGTTATTTTAAGCGGCCCTTTGGGAGCGCAAAAGGGCTCTAAAATTTTTTCAAGATAGCGTTGAGTTGCTTCTCCCTGGGGGGTTGCCGAAAACGCCATGACGATTTCCATTTCTTTTTGTGTTGAGGCGAGGCGGGCAACGCGCTCATGCAATCCGCGTAAGCGACCGGATAAGAGGGCATCTTCGCGTAATGGCGAAATAAGGCCGCCGGCAACATGATAGGCGCCTCTCCATAAGCCGCTTTTTTCGATTGTTTCTACATCCTGATCTTTTTCAACCACCAGAATGCGATGAGAGGATGATCCTCCGCTGTCGATATCTTGATATGCTGACATTTCAAACTTGCAACTTTCACATTGCTTTCCCTTTTCTTTTGCGCGAAAGCAGGTAGGGCATCGCTCCACGTCTTCTGCAAGTATGGCAAGCGCATGGCGCAACGCGCGCTGAATATCAGGGGATTCATCAAGAAGCGCGTAGGCAAAACGGGAGGCCTGGCGCGGCCCTACGCCAGGGAGGCGCTGGAAAAGTTGGATGAGTTGTTTTATGGCGCGTGGTTGCATGTTGGTTTTTTATGCATAATGCGTATCAATGCTACTAAAACTTACTTTTTCCTGATTGAAGTAGAGCTCCACTTTGCCGGTAGGGCCATTGCGGTGTTTTTCCACCATGATTTCGGCAATGTTCGGACGCTCGGAATCCGCCCGCGCCTTATCTTCGCGATAAATAAACATCACCACGTCCGCATCTTGTTCTATGGACCCTGAATCTCTTAAGTCGGCAAGCCGCGGCATGTGGCCCGGGCGTTGCTCTATGGCGCGCGAAAGCTGCGAGAGCGCAAGCACCGGCACATCTAGCTCGCGGGCAAGCGCTTTGAGCGATCGCGATATTTCGGTAATTTGTTGGACCATGCTTTCTGTGTGGGTTTGCGGCCGGATCAGCTGGAGATAATCCACGATCACCAAGCCGAGCCCATGCTCGGCTTGAAGGCGCCGCGCCATGGCGCGCATCTGCAGCACCGTGCTGGAAGCGCCGTCATCAATATAAATGGGCGCTTCCGAAAGTTCACTGATCGCATCATGGACACGCACGAAATCGTCCGAGTCGGGAGAAAGTTTTCCGGTGCGCAAGCGCCAAAGATCCACATGCGCGGTGGAGGCAAGAAAACGATCCACCAATTGCTGGATGGACATCTCCAGACTGAAAATTCCCACCGGCACGCGATGCTGGAGCGCGGCATTGCGGGCGATATCCATGGCAAGCGAGGTTTTCCCCAGCGACGGGCGCGCGGCCAATACCACCAAATCAGATTTTTGCAAGCCCGAAAGTAAGCGATCAAGTTCGGCAAATCCCGTGGGCACGCCGCGCAGCATTCCTTCCCCTTTATGCAGATTTTCAATGCGTTCCCATGCCTCATGCAAGGCGGATTTTACTGGCAAAAATTTCTGTCGCAGAGAGTGTTGAGAAAGGGCGAAGATTCTCTGCTCTGCTTCATCAAGGAGAGGGGCCACCTCGCGTTCTTCTTGAAAACCAAGTTCATTGATGTAATGCGAGGTTGCAATCAAATCGCGCCGCACCCGTTTTTGCTTTACGAGCGTGGCATAATGCTCCACTCCTGATGAGGTGGCCACAGCATTGACGATTGCAGCAAGCATGCTCGCCCCGCCCGCCTGCTCGAGCTGGGTTTTTTCTTCCAGGCGATTTGAAACCGCTACGATATCCAAGGGGGCGGCGCGCTCAAAAAGTTCTTGGAGGGTTGCATAAATAAGCCGATGTTCCGAATGATAAAAATCATCCGGCTCAAGGATATCAGCTACACGCATCATGGCGGAGGGATCAATCATAAGAGAACCAAGCACCGCGGTTTCCGCTTCTTTATTATGAGGAGGAATTTTGAGGAGATCAGGCATTGTAATATGTCAGAAATCCTTCCTGACCTCCCTTTTTCAAAGGGAGGAATTTATTATTTGTTACCTCCCCCTTTGGAAAAGGGGGATTGAGGGGGATTTCGTGACTTGTAATATTATAAGGATAAAAAAAATGATCCGCAACTTGCGGATCTTGCCTTGCGGAGTTTCGTTAAGAAGCTCTTGGCCGCCAATCTTCTCGGAGTTCCCGGTTTATCCCGAGACGATCCTCTCCCCCGACAACTTCGGAACTATCAAACTCACCATCACATTGATATTGCATCTTTTGCTCCGAAAAGAGCATCAACTCTTTTGTTGCCCGCCGGGATCGCTCAACCACTTTTTGCTCTCTTATCTTTTCTACAGGATCCATCGGCTTCCTCCTTCTATGACATGTTTTTTTGTCTCGTCATGGTGTTTTTTAAGATACATCATATAAGGCGTTCCCCCGGTACCTATTTGCGTGCCCCATTTATGGATGTATTCTCCCGCATATTCGATGTGTTTTTTTCTAAACATTGCGGTGCGGTCAATGCAGGCGTTATAGGCATAGCAGAGTGACGGAAAACTATATTGCCGTTCATATACATATTGCCGCAGATGCGACCGTCGCTCAAGTTCTTCAATAAAGGCACGATGCTTCGGCGGCATGTAATTGCGCATGTCGCGCAGATAAGGAAGTAAGGGGTCATCAGTGAATTGAATACCAAGAGTCGCATCCAACGCCGGGATAATACCGCTCTGTGCCCCGGTCTCGCCGCGAAATTGCTGGGGTTTCCCTTCGTATTCTTTTACTCCTTCGTAAAGGACACCGTTCGGCAGGGTCTGGTTATCTTTCCAGCCATAGAGGTATGGCCGTACCCGGTTATAGTAGATATACGGATCGCAATATTCCGGCATGCGCAGAAGCGTTTTATACATCTGCTCCAGCGCGTCTGCGATGTTTTGCAATTCCACAGCCACTTTGTGCGCCTCATTTTGCCAGGCCGCATTAACCGCATGAACAATGCCGTTCAGAGCCCCCGCAGCTTTCGCTTCAATGTCCACATGCACCAGGATAAACCATTCCTCATCAATGCCGCCCATGAAATTTTGGAGAAGCACGATATTGCCGAGTGCGATAGGACCGGAAGGATCAATGCGTTTCCAGTTATCTAATACATATGAAGCATACGAAAGTACCGGCGGCCGGCCAAGGCGTGTTGCCACATGGTGCCAAGGAATTGCCACTGATTTGGGAATCCAATCCGTCGGGTGCTTTGGATCAGCCCAGACAAATGCATGGGCAGGAAACGAGAGGACTCTCATCGCGGCGGACATATGGGAGTCGGCAAGAAGATCCGCATATAAAAGCGGCATATTCTTAATTCTTTCGCGTGTATGGACAGTCACGAGCAATTTTTGGATCTCTCGCGCTGTGGCTTCCCACGTAAAAAATGCGAGTGGCAGAAATTGCTGGTCGGGATCCGGACAGGCAAGCATCCCGCGCTCCGGCGATATGTCAAAGTCTTCAAGGCGTAATGGTTCCATTCAGTTCTCCTTTCATCTCTTGTAGTGTGCAGATGATTTATTTAAAAAGTTAGCATATCTTGCTTTTTTTGACAACGCATCTTTAGAAAGGTTACAAAAAATACGATCGTGGATTTTGTAACCATTGTTTTATGTTCCATTATCTTATGATAAGGTTTGGTTATGGAAACCATTCGTCTTCTCATCGCCGCGTTTCGTGATCTTCTGATCCAGAAAGGATATATTCGGCCTCAAAAGCCGGAAAGAGGGTTTGCGTTTATTATTCATTTTTTCAATCCGTGATATACTAAAAATACATGGAAAGGAAACGTATTATGCTTATGAGCGGAGGAACCGGATTCCTGATGTCGTGGCTGGCGAGACGATTCCTTGAAGAAGGGTATGAGATTCTCTTTCTTGTGCGACTTGCCACGGACAATACGCAGCCTGAAGAACGAATGCGGCAGCAATTAGGCGATTTTAAGCGCAATCAATGGCGTGTGATCGCCGGAGATACTACCAAACCGTTATGGGGGATTGAGAAAAACGATCTTAGTAAACTTAAAGGGGAGGTGACGGAATTGTGGCATGGCGCGGCGGCGGTAAGTTTTAATGAATACAAACGGGAAGCGATACAGCAAACAAACGTGGAAGGTACACGCAATACCATTGAAGTTGCCACTTTTCTTAACGTTCCATTACATTATATCAGCACCGCCTATATAGCCCATGAAAATGTGAACCATATTGCGGAAGAAACACCCGTATGCCGTGTTCATCTGCGCAATGTCTATGAGGAAACAAAGTGCGACGCGGAACTTTTTATCCATCAATGGCAAAAGGAAGGGAAGGGAAAAGCGGCTATCTATCGGCCTGCAATTCTTATCGGCGATTCTCGCACCGGCGAAGCGCAAGGGTTCACGGGGTATTATATGCCAGCACAGTTTCTTGCAACGATCAGGGAATACTACTGGTTTCTGATTGTTCCGTATGCGAAAAATGCTACACTCAACCTCATACCGGTTGACTGGGCCGCCGGTCTCATCAAAGAAATCGCACGGCATCCGGAAGCGCCGGGCAAGATATTCCATATTACGCATCCAGATCCCCCTACCATCCAATTCCTTTTTTTTCATGCTTTTCGTTATTTCGGCATATCTCGCTATCTTTTAATTCCCACTCCTGCATTTATGGTTATGACGATTACAAAAATAATAGATTCCGTTTTAACATTATTACCATTTCGTGCGACCAAACGCATTCAGCGCCAATTTTTAAATTATGTGCCGTATTTTGTCGGCGAGCCGCGTTTTTCGCAAAAAAATGTTGAACGCATTCTTGGTCGCCCGATCATGCTTCCTCCGATTAGCAAAGCAATCCTTGGTCGATGCCTCGATTATGCCATTGCTCATAATTTTAAGAATACACAATAATGAATACACCATTCCCTGTTATTATCTTGATCGTGGGAGGAGGTATTAATTTTCTTCTCGCTCTTCTTCTTTTTACACGAGCTCCACGGGAAAAATTTCAGTGGTTTTTTAATTTCCTTACGTTGAGTTTAGTGGCGTGGGCATGGACATCTGCCTATGCGATTATGCCCACCGTGGATTCCTCCTCTATTTTTTTGAGATGGCGCATTAACTATGCGGGAGCAGTCGCTATACCGCCTCTTATGTTTTTCTTCGCTTGGTATTTTCTTTTTCCTTTTAAAAAAAAATTATCTCGTTTTATTTCAATACCCACTATCGCCATTGCTATCGTTCTGGTATTTCTGATCTTATTTTCTTTTACTATCATCGAGAGTATTCAAGGTTCTCACCGCTATGCATTTGGACAATATTATGTCTATTTTGCTACCTATTTTTTCATATGGCTCTTAAGTTCTCTCTTCATCCTCTATAAAAAGTATCGCGTAGCAGAAAAAGATGCTACGCGGCATATCGAACATATACAGATTAAATTTGTCCTAATTGGTTCGGCAATTCCTATCCTTGTTGGCCTTTTTAACAATATTATACTTTTGTTGTTTGGCGTTTTTGATTATCAATGGATTGGTCCGACATCTACGTTGGCGATGACAGTATTTTTCACCTACGCTATTTTCAAACACCATCTTTTTAATCTCAAAGTTATTACGACCGAGCTTTTTAGCGCCGCGTTGGCATTGGTGTTATTTATTCAAATTTTTTTTGCCGAGAGCTTTTTTTTGCGTTTGGTAAGCATCGGCATATTTTTAGGGGCTGTAGGATTTGGCGTTTTGTTGGTGCGGTCCGTTATCAAAGAAGTGCAGAATCGCGAAGAGCTTGAGGAGCTTACGAAACAATTAAGCGGCGCTAATGTGGAATTAAAGCGATTGGATAGCGCGAAATCGGAATTTATTTCCATTGCCTCGCATCAGCTGCGCACGCCACTTTCTATTATCAAGGGATATATCTCCATGATACAGGAGGGTAGTTTCGGCCGTGTTACCAAAAAAATTGCTGAACCATTGCGTAGAGTATATCTTTCCAATGAACGCCTTATTAAACTTGTCAACGACTTGCTTGATCTATCACGCATGGAAGGAGGCCGAATGCGTTATGATAAAAAGCTCATGAGATTTTCTGCTCTTGTTGCTTCCGCGGTAGAAGAGTTCCAGCAGACCGCGCACAGCAAAGGGCTTACCCTTCGCTTTAAGAGGGAAGGGGGCGAAGTGGCGGTGTCTGCAGATGAAGAAAAAATACGACAGGTTATGTTTAACCTTGTTGACAACGCGGTGCGCTATACGCCAAAGGGTGGAGTAATCACGGTTACGTTTGCCAGCGACGACTATCATCTGCGCGTATCCGTGGCGGATACCGGTATCGGACTTCAAAAACAAGAAATAAACAGTCTTTTTCAAAAATTTGTGCGAAGCAAAGAGGTGGTGCGCATTCATACCGAAGGCACCGGCCTCGGCCTTTATGTAGCGCGCCGTATCATAGAAGATCATGGCGGCCGCATTTGGGTGGAATCCCCGGGCAAAGGAAAGGGGAGCACCTTTTCCCTGGAACTGCCGACTAAAAAAATAAAGATATAAAGATTATAAAAAAGAGGCTCCGTGGTGGGGAGCCTCGTAAATGGTTTTACAGTGCTGCGGCTTTTTGCCATGGCCGCGACACTATTTTTTGTTTTAAAGGAGCTTTTTCCTGTTCCTGCCTGAGCGCGATTTGGTAGAAGATCGGCGGCATGAGGATGAGCGTGCCGACCATATTGAGCAGCATAATGAGCGCCATACTCATGCCCAGGGTTTGCAGAGGCGGAATCGGTCCGGCCAGAAGAGGAATAAAAAGTGCGGCGTTGAAGAGCATATCGGTTACAATCCGCGGCCCTTCTTCCATGAAGGTATGGGACCACGCGTTTTTTGCACCTTTTTCCTGCTTAAGGCAGGAGAGAAAGGCAATGAGGAAATGAAGGGTGGTGTCGCCCGCACTTGATACCGAAAGACTGGTGATGGTGGCGCTCACGATATCAAGAGGTTTTTGCAGCAACAAGAGGAGAAGAAGAAAAACAGAAAATCCGAACACGAACGGAATCGTGGTTACTGCAGCGCTCCACCACGGCAGGGTGCGTTGCCATCCCCATGTCCAGATCATCAGCATCACTGCCACAAAGAGAGACATCGTCAACGGAGTAGAAATCATGTTATTGATTTTCCCCTCCGTGACGTAATGTCTGCTTTTGGCAAAGGTGGGATTAAGACCCACTTTTTCGAACATTAGATCCGGATATCGTGCGTTGATCTCGTCAATGCGCGCCAACGCTCGCTCAATCTGCACGTCGGTGGCAATGCGCGCGCTGAATGCCACGCGCATGGCGTCATCGCGCCAGAGCTGGCTGCGCATATCGGCAAGGATAAGATCCATTCGATTCCAGATGCTTTTGGCGCGGTCGGAAGTTGATGGGATGATGTGGTCATAAAAACTACTGACAAATGTTGCTTGATGAACACCCGTCAGCGGGCTGTAGAGACCGCCAATCTCATCAACTGCTTTTTGCACTTCATCAGTCCAGGCGGTCAATGCGCGCAGATGTTGCGGGTTAACAAAGGAATCGTTGCGCGTTCGCACCCAGTAGGAGAGCAGAAGACCGCCCGATGCGTCCTTATGATCAAGAAGCTCAAAGGCTTTTACGGTGAGATCGTCGGGTATATACATGCGTGGATCTGTTTCGGTAGCGATATACCCCCGTATAAGCAAAAACAGGGAAGAGAGGAATATCAAAACGACGACTACCGCGAGACTTGCCGCGCGCGCCATGCTTCTGGCGAAAAACCACGCGATTCGTTCATGTGCATAGGCAATCTGCCGCATCACCTGCTCCATTAATCGGGAATACCGAGGGAGATGATATGGATCTCTGCGCCAGCGCGCTGCCGCCCACGCAAAAAGCGTTACGGCGAAGGCATTCACGATCAGGATGCCGACTATGGCAACACCGCCCAGTTCACGCACGGGCAGTACCTCAAAACCGAATATTGGAAAGAAGTAGGTAAGAAATCCGATACTGCTGAATGCGGCAATGATCCATAGGCGGGTGTGCACCATCGCGCCTTTTTCAAACATACGCAGGACTGCGGATTGTCCAAAAACCACAATCGCCGCGCATGAGATTACCAAAAACATGGTTTCGTTAATAGCAGTCAATCCCATCACGCCGCGTGTAAGGAATAACGCAAAAAAGATCGTCCCTACGCCGCATAACGCAAGAGGTAAGGAACCAAAGCGGATCCAGAAGAGCGGCAAGATCACCAAGAGCATTGAGAGCGAAAGAAACGACGCAAAGGACTCCGTTGTTTTTTTGTTTAAGGCGCTTCGAAAGAGGGGCCAGCCGGTGACACGGGTGCCTTGCGGCCATTTGTCGAGATTGTCGATATCGGCAACCGCAAGCACTTTTTCGATTGCCTCCTGCTGGGTCATTGCGCGCGGAAGAAAAACGGTACTGATGACATACCGTGTTCCTCCGACGATAAAGGTAAAATGGCGGAGTGTGCGATCAGCTTCGGCTATCGCAATCCAATCTTCCGGCAACATGCCATATTCGCGGCATCCTAGTGGATTCCACGGTTGTGGATCAGTGCAAAGGATCGGATAATCCACGATCGCCGTAAGATTTTGATCTCCCGGATCTTTCATTTCCCGCGGCGCGAAAATTGTGGACAGCCCAAGACATTGAAACTGCGCACATAATTCTTTTTCGCGATCCGCAAGCAGGCGCGCGGCACCAGGCGTTTCAAACGGCACGATGATGATCACTTCCTCGCCAAGATTTTCGCGTTCTTCGACAGCGTGATCGTCACCATTGAGTAATAAATGCTCCGTGGGGCCGCGCGGGATTACTTTGGTGTTACCGATCCATGCCCCTGTCGACAATAAAACCAATGACAAGACAATCATGATATGCTTCACGGTGTTTCCTCCTTATTTTAAAGAAAAATGGTTCGTGTTTAGTATCCTTCTAGCATTTTTTTACTATTTTGTCAATCATACCTTACTATTGACATATATTTATAAATGTTATATCCTTTATAAAGGAGGTATCTTGCAATGCAAACGATGCAAAAAGTTTTTTCCCTCTTAGTGCCTGCAATGTTTTTTTTGTCGGGTTTCCACCCATCAGTACAGGCAGCTGATATACACCAACTTCTTGCCGAGCAATTCGGATGCTGCCGCAAACTTATTGCGGCAGGGACATTTTTAGAGCGGGATCTTGATTTTAGTCTCGAGCGTGTTACTGACAAGCAAGAGGAGAAGGTGACCGTGGAATTCACTAATCCGAAGAACCTCTACTATCGTCGTCGTTATCAACTGCGGCTCAATCTTGCGTCCGGTTTTCCGGAACAGCAGTATATCTTTGTTCCTCGCGCAGACGAGTATAGAATTCGTCGCGTATCTCTTCTTCCCATGGAGGTGATAGAAGGAACGCCGTTGCCCTATTTTTTTCTGACACCCGGGTATTTGCTTCACGATTACGAATGGCATCAAGGAAATGCCGTATGGCACGGAGTACCGAAAGAGAAATATAATTCGATTCGCCTGCCGGTGGTTAATCTTATGTTTGAGACGAGCGAAGAAAACAAAAAGCGTCTCAAGCGAATCACCGCTGGTGCATACACACTTTTATTTCAATACCGATATCGGTTTGAGATAGTATCGGTGGAAATTGAAAAAAAAGATGGAGAAAAGGAAACCATAAAAATTAATTCTTGGGAAGAGAGCGTTTCTCTTCCTTAAGTAGGTTGGCAGAGCCAACCTTTTTTGTTAGGGTATGACAATGAACACCAAGTATATTTTTGTCGTAGGCGGGGTGATGAGCGGCGTGGGCAAAGGCATTGCGACTGCTTCCATCGCCAAAATCATCCAATCGCGCGGTATTGAGACTACGGCGGTAAAAATTGATCCCTATGTAAATGTGGATGCCGGCACCATGAATCCCACCGAGCACGGCGAGGTGTTTGTGCTGGATGACGGTATGGAATGCGATCAGGACATGGGCAACTACGAGCGATTTTTGGGAAAGAATCTCACCCGCGCCAATTACATGACGACCGGCAGCGTGTATTTGTCCGTTATTGAGCGCGAGCGCAATTTAGGATACGAAGGGCGACAAGTGGAGGTGGTGCCACGCGTGCCACTGGAAGTGATTGATCGCATCAATAAGGCGGCGCAAAAAAATAAGGCGCGAGTGGTCATCACCGAAATCGGCGGCACCGTGGGCGAATATGAAAATATTTTGTTTCTGGAAGCGGTGCGCATGCTCACGCTCAAACATCCCGGCGACGTGGTGCTTGCGTTGGTGAGTTTTGTACCCGCGCTTGGCGCGGGCGGCACCGAGCTTAAAACCAAACCAACCCAGCATGCGGTGCGGAGTCTCAATGCCGTCGGCCTTCATCCGGATTTTATTTTCGGGCGCGCGCATGTGCCTCTCGATGAGCGGCGCAAAGAGAAGATTGCGTTTATGTGCAGTGTGAAAAAAGAAAACGTTATTTCCGCGCCCAACGTAGAAAGTATTTATGATATTCCTCTTAATTTTGAAAAGGAAAAACTCGGGGATAGGATACTGTCGGCTCTCGGGATTAAATCGCGTAGGCGCGATTTGCGCGATTGGGGCGATCGCGCGCGCGCGGCGGTGAGCAATAAAAAAGAAGTGGTAATCGGCATTTTTGGGAAATATTTCGGCAGCGGAGATTTCGTGCTTACCGATTCCTATATTTCGGTGATTGAGGCGGTTAAACATGCGGCCTACGCGCTCGCGAGAAAACCAGTTATCGAATGGCTTGATGCGGAAGAGTTTGAAAAAGATCCAAAAAAGTTAAAAAATCTTGCCCGTTGCCAGGGGATTATTGTTCCCGGCGGATTTGGATCACGAGGTGTCGAGGGCAAAATACAAGCGATCCGCTTTGTGCGCGAGCAAGGCATTCCCTTTCTTGGGCTTTGCTATGGTATGCAGTTGGCCGTGGTGGAATTTGCGCGCAACGTGGCGGGCATGTTGGGTGCGCATACCACCGAAGTTGATCGAAACACCCTTTTTCCGGTGATAGATGTTCTGCCGGAGCAGAAATTCAATATGCAGGAAAAGCACTACGGCGGCAGTATGCGGCTCGGCGGCTACCGCTGTGCGCTTAAAAAAGGGACGCAGGCGCACGCATGCTATCAAACGCCCCATGTCACAGAGCGGCATCGGCATCGGTATGAAGTTAATAACGAATTATTCAGCGAGCTCGAAGCAAAGGGGCTGGTGGCGTCCGGCATCAATCCGGATCGCACATTGGTGGAAATTATCGAATTGCCGAGCCATCCTTTTTTTGTGGCCACCCAATTTCATCCGGAATTCCAGTCGCGCTTTTTAGAGCCGCATCCGTTGTTTATGGGGTTTGTACAGGCGGCGAGGGAGTTGAGAAAATAGAATTTAGAATACCGAAACACGTTTCCGTTTTTTTACCTGCCCGTCAAAATTCATTTTGCGAACCGTTGAAAATTTCACCATTCCTTCTTTAAGGGCAAACAGCGTATCGTCTTTTCCGCGGCCGACCGCGGCGCCCGGCAGAATGTGAGTGCCACGTTGGCGCACCAAAATGACGCCCACGCGCGCGCGTTGTCCATCGTGTAATTTTATGCCAAGATATTTTGGTCGGGAATCGCGATTGTTTTTACTGGACCCGGCCGCAGCGGTATGAGCCATACGTGAGAAGCTAGAAGCTAGAAAATAGAATCTAGAATATTATGGATAATAATAAAACTTTACAGAAATTGCGGGAAAAATGCAAGGGCTTCTGGGAAGCGCATGAAAATGATCTTTTTTTGATGGCGGTGATGGTGTTGATTTTCGTGATTATGGTGGGGTTTTTGCGACTTATTTACCTCCCCGCGCCCCTCCTTACTAAGGAGGGGAAAAGTGAAGGAATATCAATTGAAGAAAACGCTTTTCCCGTACCGAGCCCCAAGCAAGGTTTGGGACAGGGACATACACAAACAGGTAAATTTGTCGCAAGTATCAATGGCGTCAAATACTATCCAGCGGGCTGCAAAACCGCCAATCGCATCAAAGAAGAAAATCGCATGTGGTTTGCAAGCGAAGAAGAAGCCAAGGGGATGGGATACGAGAGAAGCACGCAATGCTAACGCATCTCCACGGACTTTACGCCTTTCACTGCTTTTATGATAGTTACCAGATTGGCAAGGTTGATTGATTTTTTAGGAGTGCAGCGGATGACGACCGCCGGTTGTTTCGTATTTTTGTGCTCTACGGTAATGTCACTTATGTTGACATTGTTTTGCGAGAATATCGCGGACAAATCATGTAAGAGCCCCACGCGGTCTTTGACGCGAATACGAAATACGCAGGACAGAGCAATTTTTTCTTTCTGTTTGCGTGGTAAATTTACTCCCATTTTGTGCAAGGCGGCGCGAATATGACGGCGTGCTAAGCTGGTGCGCGCATGTTCAAGCCACTCGGCTTTCGGTTTTGCGCGATGATGGGTAGTGATTTCCACCGCCTCACCGGAAGAGAGCGCTTGCCCAAAAGAAACGAGCTTCCCATTTATTTTTGCACCGGTGGCGTGATCGCCAATGTCAGAATGAATATGATAGGCGAAATCGAGCGAGGTGGACCCTCGCGGCAGATCAAAAATTTCACCCTTTGGGCTTAATACGAAAATACGGTCATTGAAAAATTCTTTTCCTTCCTTCTGCCAGTCGCGAAAGATATTTGTGCCTGCTTGTTCTTTGTATGCCCAGTGGGCGGCAATACCGAATTCGGCGCGTTCGTGCATCTCCGGCGTGCGGATTTGAAACTCCACCATCTGGTGATGCGGACAAAACACGGTCGTATGCAAACTCTGATAGCCGTTTGGTTTCGGAATGGCAATATAATCTTTGATGCGCCCCGGAAGTGGCCGCCAATGATGGTGGATGATCCCAAGGACGGTATAGCAATCTTCAATGCTCGGCACCATAAGGCGAATCGCCGAAATATCATGGATGCGATCAAAATCCATTTCATAACGCAAGAGTTTGCGCCATAAACTATAGCTATGTTTTACGCGCGAATGCAAATCGAGAAGGGGAACATGCTCTTTTGCCAAATGTTTGCGGATCAGCGGCATAAGTTTGTGGAGGTAGTGCTCGAGTTTTTCCACGCGGAGCGTGCGTTCGTTCGTAAGCCAGCGATATTCTTCCGGATGCACAAAGGGAAAAGCAAGATCCTCTAATTGCCCTTTGAGTTCCCCCATGCCGAGGCGATTGGCGATAGGCGCGTAGAGTTCCAGTGTTTCTTTTGCGATACGCGTTTGTTTTTCGTTCGCTACCGATTCAAGCGTTTGCATATTATGGAGGCGATCAAAGAGTTTGATTAAAATCACCCGTGTATCTTTTGCGGTTGCCATAAACATATTGCGCAACGGTTCGTTTAAACGCTGGGTATCGCGGTATTTAATTTTTTTTACGTTGGTAAGCGCATCTACCAAGAAGGCGACTTCTTCGCCAAAGGCGGCAACAATATCTTGATGGGACACGACGCAGTTTTCCCGCGTGTCATGCAGAAGACCCGCCGCAACACTTGCGGCGTCAAGCCGAAAGGCAATAAGCGATTGCGCGACTGCGATTGGATGAATAATATACGGCTCACCCGAAGCTCGTTTTTCCTGTTCGTGGGCGCGTGCCGCAAAATCAAATGCGCGTTTTATAAACGCAATGTCGCTTGAAGAGTAATTATGAGAGGTGAGAAGTTGATGGAGATCGGACCACATATATTAAATTTCTAATTCCTAAATTAGATATTAGAAATTAGACATTCTTTTTGCGGGGGTCTGTCCAGCTCGCATAGGTACACTCTGGATATCGTGAGCATCCAAAGAATTTTCTTCCCTTTTTTGTGGAGCGCATGACTATTTCTCCACTCGCGCATTCCGGGCAGGTCATTCCGGTAGATGGCGGCGGAATTTTTTTGGTGGTTTTGCATTCCGGAAAGCCCGAGCAGGCAAGAAATTCACCGAAGCGGCCGTGTTTGATCACCATCGGTTTGCCGCATGTCTCGCATCGTTCATCCGAAGGTTTGTCCATTGTCTGTTTGCGCACCGATTCATATTTTTCCTTTAAGGTTTCTTCAAACGGTTCGTAAAATTCTTTCACGACGGGCACCCATGCGCGTTTGCCTTCCGCGATCTCATCGAGATTTTCTTCCATGTGCGCGGTAAAGGTGATGTCCACAATGCGCGGGAAATGCGCCACCAACAGTTCGTTTATTTTTTTTCCAACCGTCGTAGGAAAAAGGCGTTTGCGATCGTCTTTCTCCACATAGCCGCGCTCGGCGATGAGCGACATCGTCGGTGCGTAGGTGGAAGGCCGGCCGATACCGTTTTGCTCAAGCGCTTTAATGAGGGTTGCTTCGCTATAGCGAGGAGGCGGCTCGGTGAAATGCTGTTGAGGGAGAATACCCACGAGGGTTAATGGTTCATCTTTGGTAAGCGATGGAAGCTCTCGTTCGGCTACCTTGAGCGGATAGACTTTTAAGAAACCATCAAAATGGATTGTCTGTCCTGTTGCCCGCAAGAGATAACGGGAGGCGGTAATATCCACCGCCACGCTGTCGATTATTGCCGGCGGCATTTGAGAGGCTAAAAATCTTCGTCGGATAAGATCGTAGAGTTTGCTATCCAGTTGACGCGCAGGATCAGTGGGCCGGATCGCCTCATGCGCCTCTTGCGCGCTCTTCGATTTTGTTTGAAAAATTTTTCCCTCCACAGAAAGCGCGTAAGACGCGCCAAGATGTTCTTTAAGATACGCGGCCGCATCACGACGCGATTCGGCGGAGAGATTGACAGAGTCAGTACGCATATAGGTGATAGCGCCCGTTTCGTAAAGCTGTTGGGCAAGCCGCATGGTTTGTTTTGCTGAAAGTCCCAGGCGCTGGGAGGCGTCTTGCTGAAGTGTCGAGGTGGTGTAGGGAGGAAGGGGATTGCGCTGTACTTGTTTTTTTTGCACATCCGCCACCTGATAGCTCGCCTTTTCTAATTCCGCCGCAATCGTTTTTGCTTCTTTTTCGTTCGGAATCGCAAACTTATCCAATGTCTCGCCGTTTTTCTTTATTAATACCGCCTCCAATTGATTTTGGAGCGTAGCGATTATGGTCCAATACTCTTGCGCCTTAAACGCTTCTCGTTCCTCCTCGCGCTCTACCACTAAGCGCAACGCCACTGATTGCACGCGCCCCGCCGAAAGTCCGCGCATCAATTTTTTCCATAAAAACGGCGAGAGCTTGTAGCCCACCAAACGGTCAAGCACGCGCCGCGCCTGCTGGGCGTCCACCAAATGCATATCAATGGTCCGCGGATGCGCAAGAGCTTCCTCGATAGCTTTTTTGGTAATTTCGTGAAAGACAATACGTTTGATATCAGAGGAAACAACTCCTTCGTTTCCCCCCCCTGATGAGGGGGGGTGAGGGGGGGTTAATCCCAAGGCTTGGGCAAGGTGCCACGCGATCGCTTCTCCTTCGCGATCTTCATCGGTTGCCAAAATGATTTCTTCGGCTTCCTTGGTTGCTTTTTTCAGATGCGTGAGGTTCGATTTTGCTTTGGGCGGGATCACATAGTGCGGAGCAAATTCGTGATCAATATCAATGCCGAGTTTGGAAACCGGCAAGTCGCGTATGTGGCCGTAACTGGATTCCACCTGAAAATTTTTTCCCAAAAATTTTGAGATGGTTTTAGCTTTTGTTGGGGATTCTACTATTATTAATTTCATACTTTTCTATAAATTCCTCCCCCCATATTTCTAATAAGACCTTTAATCTCAAGCATGGTTGTTGTCGTCATAATTTCATGCGCAGGGCGGCTGCTGCGTTTAATAATTTCGTCAAGCGATAGCGGCTCCGCCAGCGCACTCATCACATACTGTTCGGGAAGGGAGAGGGAAGTATATGCATTTTCGGTGCGCGTTGTTTCTTGCACGATTCCGAGGGCTTCCAGAATATCGCGGGCGTGAGATATAGGCAGAGCGCCTTGGCGCAAAAGCCAATGAGCGCCCCGCGAGGTTTCCGCAAATACAGATCCTGGCAAAGCAAAGAGATCGCGATTATATTCTGTGGCAAAACGCGCGGTAATTAACGCTCCTGATTTTTCACGCGCTTCGATCACGAGAGTCGCTTTCGCAATGCCCGCGATAATACGATTTCTTTGGGGAAATGTCCAGAGTGTCGCTTTCTGGTGGGCGTCGTACTCCGAAAGAACCATGCCGCCGCTTTGCGCGATGCGTTGCGCGAGCACGCGGTTTTGGGAAGGGAAAAGCACCGAAGGATCAAGGCCGGATCCGAGCACCGCGATGGTGCGGCCGCCGGCGTCCAGCGCGGCTTGGTGAGCGACGGTATCAATGCCTACGGCAAGACCGCTTACAATCACGATTTTTTGTTTGGCCAATTCAAAAGCAATATCATACGCCGCCTCTTTGCCGTATGAGGTGCATTTGCGCGTGCCTACGATGGCAATGGAGAGCGCGTCGGCAGGCATTGGCTCGCCTTTCATCCAGAGTTGTTTTGGCTGTGCTTGCGTGGGCAATTGATGTAATAATGCCGGCCATTCATGTTTTTCTAACAAACGCATGTATAGTATAGTACGCCATTGACAGTAAATCTGCAAAATGGTTGTTTGGTGCCGGTGTTGCCTTCTCGATATCGCTATGGTCGTTTGTCGTTGCCTCCATCAGCTGTTTTTTATCGAGGATAAATGAGAAGAGAGAATAGTTGGGTAATAAAAACTTTAAAAAAAGTATAAAGCATTCAGTAGCCTACGCCTGTGAACGCTTCACTTTTTATGGAATATATTTTTATACTTTTTCTATCGAATTTTGAAAAATTTTTTCAGCGCACGGTCTTTGCCAATATTATCTGCGACTATCATTCGCATCTCATTGTCGGAAAGATTAAAAAAGTTTTTCAAAAGACCAATCTCATCACGACAATTATATCCATGGACCCAAACGCTTTTTTGGAGCTGAAAAAATTCTAAATTTTTAAGAAGCCCGCGCAATGCTTCCCGGGTGGCGCGTTTTTTATTTGGGATATCAAAGATAAGGATGCGCCAAAGGCGGTCCCATTTTTTCGGCTTTTTGATCATCAAATCATTAATTTGTTGCCATCCCGCTTGTTTTCGCCCCTCTTCAGTAAGCGAGATATAAATTTGATTGTTTTTTTCAGCGATTGCAATGCACCCCATTTTTCGTAATCGATAAAAAGCGCTGCGTATACTTCCTTCATGATGAGGCCGTTCTCTGAAAGCGGTGCGCAGCACCCCGATAATGAAATAAGGAGAGGTTGCGGCGACGGTGATAACACCGGTTGTCGCGATCACTTTGAGAATATCTTTTGCAATTTCCCCCTTTGGTTTTTTGAGATAATATTTATATTTCGTCATACGATTTAAATTTTAGGTTGTAGTGTGTAGTATAGTGTGAGAGAAAAAGTAAAGCAATAAAAAGCCTAGGCTTGTGAATGCTTTACTTTTTGACAGTCCCATTTGGGGATTGATGCCCTCAGCTTTAGCTGACTCTTTAGTTTAAGACATCAAGCTGGCAGCATGGCTTTATGGACGATCAAAGATACCGCAAAACCTCGCATGTCATCTACGAATGTAAATATCACATCGCCTGGGTCCCAAAGTACCGATACCCCATCCTCACCGGCCAGGTAGCCATCAGAGTACGGGAGTTAGTACGACAGATCGCAGCCGCAAACGAAGTCGAGATTATCACCGGCAGTCTGGGAAGCGATCATGTGCATATCTACGTCTCGATACCCCCATCGCTTTCCGTCTTGAAGTTTGTGCAGTTCGTAAAAGGAGCCACGTCAAGGAAACTGCAGTTGGAATTCGAAGACATCAGAAAACGCTACTGGGGACAGCATGTCTGGGCGCGAGGATACTTTGTGGCCACCGCAGGCAATGTGACCAACGAGATGATACGAGAGTACATCAAACACCAAAAAGAAGGTGGAGATGACGAGGACTTTCGTATTACGACGTTACAATGAGTTTACTCTTTTTTTTCAAGCTTTGCGCTTTAGCGCATAGTGGTTGACATCTTGCCCGGATGCTTCGGTAAGCGCCTGCCATAGATCCTCGGTGGTGGCATTACCGTACTGATACCGGGTCAAGTATAAATGGAGTCCTCTACGAAATGCATCTTCTCCAAGAAAAGCAACCAACATCCGAATGATCGAAGCGCCTTTGCTGTAACTGATTGCGTCAAATGCTTCGTCAATCTCTGCCGGGTCGCATACTTCTACCTCGATAGGGTGCGAATGAGTCCATCCGTCATCGGCAAGTGCGCGGGCATAGTCGGCAAACAGGAATTGATTCCATATGTCCCATTTCGGAAAGAGGTGATCCACGGCAAGGTACTCGATCCAAGAAGCAAAACCTTCATTGAGCCACAGATGCGTCCACCACTCTTTGTTCGTTCCGTCACTTCTATCTCCACCTCTTCCGTCCCCGAAAACGTAAATGTTTCGAGATTGGGAACAAGCTTGAGATGGTAATGCAGCGGCCACACATCTTTGGGAAGCTGTTTTCGTTCCACTGGACACCTCCTCTGTTGTAATGTCAAATCTGTTGTGATAGTATATAGTTATGAAACTTCTGTCAAAGAATATTGCTTATGCGTTGTTAATTTTTGCGATGCTTGCGTTTGGGTATTCGCTCTATTTGGAGCAAGCGCAGGAGCGAGATATTATTCCGCTTTCGCAGGTAGTGGAAGACATCAAGGCGGGCGCTATTGAAAAAGTAGTGGTGGAAGAAGAGGCGCTTTTGCTTGATTATCGCAATGGCTCTGTGAAAAAGGCGCTCAAAGAAACCGATGCAGCGTTTTCAGAGACGATGGCGAATTACGGGATAACGCCCGAACAATATGCAGGATTGAATGTGGAAGTAAAAGGGCCTTCCGGGTTTGCGTTTTGGTCGCGCGCGCTCTTTCCGTTTTTCATTCCCATTTTTCTGATTGCGATTTTTTTGTGGATGATGTCGCGCCAGGTGCAGCGCGCCAATGTGCAGGCGCTCGGATTCGGCCAGTCGCGCGCGCGGCTCATTGCGCCGGATGATCTGAAAGACAAAATAACCTTCAAAGATGTGGCGGGTGTGGATGAGGCAAAAGAAGAATTAAAAGAAATTGTTGATTTTTTGAAGAATCCAAAAAAGTTTTTGGATATCGGCGCGCGCATCCCGAGAGGTGTGCTCTTGATCGGAGCGCCCGGTGCGGGCAAAACGCTTCTTGCCAAAGCAGTGGCCGGAGAGGCTGTGGTACCTTTCTTTCAAATTTCAGCTTCGGAATTTGTGGAGATGTTTGTGGGCGTGGGGGCCGCGCGCACGCGGGATCTTTTTAAGATGGCAAAAAAAGTCGCGCCTGCTATTATTTTTATTGATGAGCTTGACGCGGTGGGGCGCCATCGCGGCGCCGGCTTGGGGGGCGGCAACGATGAGCGCGAGCAGACACTCAACCAAATTTTAGTGGAGATGGATGGGTTTGACACCTCTGATCAGGTGATCGTGATTGCGGCAACCAACCGGCCCGATGTGCTTGATCCGGCGCTCCTGCGCCCAGGGCGGTTTGATCGCAGAGTCATTTTGGATCTGCCTGATATTGCCCAGCGCGAAGCCATCTTAAAAATTCATTCACGTAAAAAACCGTTTACCGAGGATGTGAATTTGCGACGCATTGCCGAGCGCACGCCCGGATTTTCCGGCGCGGATCTCGCCAATCTAGTGAATGAGGGGGCAATTTTTGCCGCGCGCAAGAATCGCAAGAAGGTAACGCAATTTGATCTTCTGCAATCTATTGAAAAAGTATTGCTGGGGCCCGAACGCAAGAGCCATTTGCTCTCCGAGAAAGAAAAAGAAATTTCCGCTTATCACGAAGCAGGGCACGCGCTCGTGGCCGCCGTGATGCCGCATACCGATCCGGTGCATAAGGTTTCCATTGTCTCCAGGGGGCGGGCAGCCGGCTACACCTTAAAACTGCCGAGCGAGGATCGCCACTTGCATACGTATTCATATTTCTTAGATGAACTTGCCGCGGCAATCGGCGGCTATGCGGCAGAGAAATTGGTATTCGGCGAAATTACCACCGGCCCTTCCGATGATTTGCGCAAAGCAACCGCGATCGCGCGCGATCTGGTGATGCGCTACGGCATGTCGGAGAAGATCGGACCCGTCACGCTTGATTCACATAGTGAAATGCTCTTTTTGGGGCGAGAACTTGGCATGGAGAAACACTATTCCGAACGGACCGCCCAGATTATTGATGAAGAAGTCAATCGTTTGATGCGCGAGGCCTGGGGGCGCGCCGAGGAGGCGTTGCGCAATAATCGCGCAAAGCTTGACGAAATCGCCCATTATCTGATAGAGCATGAAAGCATCGAGCGCGCGGACTTTGAAAAAATGATGGGGATAGAGAGGAAGGAAGAAAACGTTGACGAACAAGGTGCGTCAATCGAGGAAGCAGAGAAGAAAAGGGGCATGTAGCTCAATTGGTTAGAGCACGGAGCTTATACCTCCGGGGTTCTAGGTTCGAGTCCTAGCATGCCCATTTTTGTTTTTTATCCGTTACGGATTTTGGTTCCTCTATCTGACTTACTACTTCTGCGGTCGCAAGGTAGTAAGTCACGCGAAGCGTAATATAAAATCTTGCAAGATTTACGACGAGGTTGAACCTCGTGAGATTTTCGGGCCTTTGGGCGTATCTTTGATTTGCCAGCCCTTGGTTTGAATTTCTTTACGCAGGGTGTCAGCGCCAGCGAAGTCGCCGGCTGCGCGTTTTGCTTCGCGCTCGCGGGCGAGCTCCATGATTTCCGGCGGTGCAATTTCTTTTTCTTCCGATGCTTTTTTCAAATTAAGCCCGAGGATATGGTCAAACCAAAAAAACGTATTAAGCACCGAAGCGGCGCTCGGAG
>CAYHZD010000003.1:0-32364 GCA_964361035.1 uncultured Candidatus Saccharibacteria bacterium | reverse complement strand
AGGTGGAGGCCGTGTAGTATTTGGTGGTGGAAAGGGTGCGATAGATGAGGTTGGGAGGATTGCCTCCTGATCCGGTGATGGCGCTACAAATGACTCCTCCTCCGGCATCCGTGGTGAGCGCGTTGGAGCCGGAACAAGAAGGAAGCGCAAAATTTAACCCCCCGCGCGCAATGGTAAGACCACTGCCAAAAGTAGAAGTCGCATTCCCTTCTACAGCAAGTGTGCCATGCACGGAAAGTGTTTTGCCCGGGGTGGTGGTGCCGATGCCAATCCGATAATTTAATGAGTCAAGAGAAAAAAATGGTATTGCAGTGGTGGAAGTCGCAAATGAGAAAACATTTTTTCTAAGATCAGGAATCGTAGAAGTTGAAGAAGTAAAATATTTGAAATTTAATGTGGGAGCCGAAGACGTGCCAAAGCGAATAATGTCGGAGTCAAAAAAAGCGCCACCATTTACCGAGAATGTTTCTGCGGGAGTAGAGGTGCCGATGCCAAGAAATCCGCCGCTCGTAAAAGTAAGAAGTCGATTTTTTGCTGCCGTAATAATGCGCAGTAAATCTGCCGTTGAATCTTTAAATCCACGAATGATCGCGGACACGGCCGTTGTTGATGTTGCCTCTACCGTAAGCACCGCGGGACTCGTAAATGTGGTGGTGCCAATCCCCGACTGTCCGGTTCCTGCTACCGTGCCTGTGTTAATTGCAAAACCTGATGCTACCATTTGCAGACGCGGTGTGAGCGCATCAAATGAAACACCGGAGCATGATCCCCCGCTTTGCGCCGCAACATCGACTTGCAGATAAATCGTGTCATTATCTTGAAAATTAAAATCAAGCGTATCGCCACCTGCACTCGTATCGCCGACGCCCACATTGAATACACCTTCCTTCACATTTACGGTCATGGTGGAGGGTGTGCCAGACGGCCATAATTTTGTGCCGTCAGTGGAAGCGTTATAAATGGAAAAACGAAAACAATGACTGGTGCCGGATCCTCCCAAGAGACTTCCTGATGCATTTAATAATCGCCCCTGATAGTGCAAAATTTCGGGGATACCGCGCGCGGCAAAAACAAAAAATGGCAATACTAAAAAAACACCAACAATAAAGATAGCAAAAAGCTTGTTTGTATTATACATCAAACGTTTTCTCACACATGACTATTTTACAAAAAACAAGGGCCATTGTACATGAGAGACAATCTTGCATATTTTTTTAATATGTATTATGGTACACTTTATATGGAACGTTTTCTTTTCTTGGCGGAAACTGAAATAAACGCGGCAATTGTGGTTATCAACCTTGCGTTCGTACTGGCGCTTGAACTAGTGATCGTATGGGTCTATCGAAGAACTCATCGCACCCTCTCTTATTCGCAATCATTTGTGGGCACCATCATTCTCATGGGGATGATTGCAAGTTTGATTATGATGGTGGTTACCGAAAACATTGTGGGCGCGTTTGCCCTTCTTGGCGCTTTCGCTCTCATCCGCTTCCGCACCATTGTCAAAGAAACACGCGATATCGCGTTCGTATTTTTTGCGCTGGCAGTTGGGGTAGCAGTGGGTACTAATAATTACACCGTGGCCGGCATCGGTACGTTTTTCATCTCCGCCGTCATATTAGTTATGGACCGCTTTAATTTCGCAAGTGCTGCTCGAGGCGGCCACATCCTCGTACTTCTGACAAAAGATCCTTTTATTCCCGAATCTCCCGCACCATGGCATACTTATTTGATAAGCCGCCATTTGCTCAACGCGAAAACATTGCATGATAGTTTTGCCGAATATACTTTTGGCGTCCGCTTGGTGGACGAAACCACCGTCGGCACTCTTCTTACACTCTTGCGCAAAACTCCGGGCGTAGAACGCGCCGAGCTCATGAGCGGCAAAGATGCGGTGGAGTATTAAATATGACACGAACAAAAACGTTTTCTATTTTTCTGATTGCCAGTATTTTTGCTGTTTCTCTTGGATTTTCATTCCTTGCCAATATTCAACCACATGTGGACGCCAAAGCATACAATCGTATTGGGTGGAATCTGGCACGCGGCCTCGGCTATATTGAAAATCGCCAAAACGCTCATGATCCGCTTCGCGATGATGCGATCTTTCGCATAGGACCCGGCTATGAATTTTTTCTTGCTGGTCTCTACCGTCTTTTTGGCGGCGAAGCGCGCATGGACCCGCTTTCCTATCGCGACAAACTTTGGGTCATCTGGATTGCCCAAGCATTTTTGCGCGCGCTCACTGCATGGTTTGTCCTTAAAATTGCACTCTGTCTTTTTTCCTATCACAATCAAAAACATCGTCTTGCTCTTGCGGCCGCGATCATTTTCGGTTTTCTGCCCGATCTTATTATCATCAACGGTTTTATCCTCTACGAAACACTCTTGCTCTTTTTTGGCGTGGGGGCGGTGTATTTTTCACTCAACTATATGACCTATAGGTCTGATAGGTCCCATAGGACCTATTTCGTTTTGTTTGCCGCGAGCCTTTTTTGGGCGCTTGCTATCTTGACACGCCCATCGGAGTTATTTGCTTTTTTGGTATTGCCCGCCGCGCTCGTGTGGCAAAAAAATTGGCGTGGCGCATTGGTGAGTTTTTTCTTTCCGATTCTTCTGGTCGGCGGATGGTCGCTACGCAATTCTCTCCTCTACGACCAACCGCTTTTTACCACCACGGCCGGCGCCTATGCGCTTTGGGTCGGCAACAACGAAAAAGCCACGGGCGGCTATGATCGTCCGGCACTTCTCCGGGAGGCTCGCGAACGCTATCACTCCACCGAGCTTTCCGCGGTAAGCATCAATGCGGTCAAACATTTTGTATTGGATCGTCCGCTTAAATTTTTTGAACTCCAATTCAAAAAAGCAATTATGTATGCAAGTCTTATCCGGCCAACCGGTTTTTGGCCAGAATTGCAGCACCATCAGATTATTCAATGGTTGCTCATCGCCGCTTCTGCCATTGGTACCGCATTTCTTTTTATCTTTGCCGTCACGGGCGCTTTGCTTTTTTGGCATGACCGCTCGTCTCTGCGAGTGGCATTCCTTGGCTTTGTGATCGCCAAACCATTGGCGGTCATTCCATTTTATGTGGAGACTCGCTACCGCTACGGCATCTATCCTCTCCTCGCGCTTCTTGCCGCCTTTCCGGCCGTCGCATTCTGGCATGCCGACGCGGATCGCAAAAAAACAATTCTTAAAATCCTCGGCGGCGTATGCATTCTTTTTCTTGCAATGAGCGCCATTGATGCATGGTACTCATTTGATACCATTATGACACGCCTTTATGAAACGTTTTTTTAAAAGCGGCATTGCCGCGCTCATTTGGGCAAGCGGCATCGGACCTCTGATACGATTTTTGGCGGAACCGCGCCTCGTGGCGATTGCGTATCATCGCGTGAGCGACAGAACGCATCAGCTTGCCATCCATCCGCGCGCGTTCGCCACCCATATCGCTTATTTAAAAAAACGCGGCTATCAATTTGTGCTGATTCGTGATATCGCTGCCGCCGATAGAGGCAAAAAAGCGGCGGTGTATTTCGACGACGGATTTCGTGAAGTGCCATCAATTGATATTCCAGCAACACTTTTTCTGACAATCGATTATCTTGATCAAAAAAATGGAAACGGCTATCTGACATGGCAGGAAGCCATGCGATTAAAGAACCGCGGCGAGATCGGATCGCACAGCGTTACCCACCGTAAACTCACCAAGATGCCGCTTGTTGAGGCACGCCAAGAAATGGCGCGATCCAAACAACTCCTTGAGGAACGATTGGGCGTTGAAGTAACCTCGTTTTCATATCCGAAAGGCCGAAGCTCGCAAGAACTAGAAACGCTCGCGCACGATGTCGGCTATACGATCACCACGGCCGATACGCGCGTGCGCAAGGTGCGCCCCGATCCCGGCGAATCGCTGGCGGTGTTTAAGTTAAAACTGCTTGGCATATTATGATTATCAAAAAACGAAAATTTCTTTTTTTTACAAGCGCAAGAATTATTCTTGACGATCAAAAGCTTGTCCGCGCATTCCATGAAAAAAAATATCATTATCTTAGCGGCCTTTCGTACCGCAGATTTGACTTCGGCCCTGCCGTTTCGGTAAAACAAAAACAGACAATCCTTATTGATCTTGTGCCTCAGCCCGAAAAAATACTGGCGAGCTTTCATGACACCACGCGCAATGAAATCCGCCGGACATTTCGGATGCCTGATGTTACCTTTGTAAGTGATGACAAAAATCTTCGCGCGGCGCGCACGCTCTATCGCCGATTTGAAACATTTCAGAAACGAATACTTCCCTTTCCTGTCTCGCTTGTCGGACACCGTCTCTTTAGCGCCTATAGCCATAATGAATTAATCGCGGCTGTCCTGTGCTACGATGCGCCTCCGATTTTGCGCGCGCGTGCCATATTCTCGCGCCGTCACGAAACGCATTCCCCGAAAGAACGCAATGAAACGGGCTATGCCACGCGCCGTCTTGTCTATGAGGCATCTCGATGGGGGCACGAACATGGCTACCAATTTTTTGACATGGGCGCCATCAACACGCGCGATCCAGCCAAAGCATCCATCACCGCCTTCAAGCGCGGCTTCGGCGGCAAAGAGATTGATGAGTACACCTATACCTCCACCTCAATGATTATAGCTTTCTTGACTTATCTAAAACACAAAAGAAGCATAGAAAAATCATTACTATTGTGATAGTATCTTCTATATCGCTATGAACATTCTTCTCACAGGTGGATTGGGTTTTATGGGCTCCAATTTAATCCGGTATCTCTACGATCATTATCCTGACTACCGCATCTGGAATTTTGATCTTATTACTTATGCGGGCAACCCGGATAATCTTCGCGACATAGAAGAAAAAGAGTCAGAATTACCTTTTTCCAAACGGCGCTATTATTTTATACGCGGCGACGTATGCGATGAACGGCTGCTCTCCTATCTTTTTAAAGAATATCATTTTGACGCGGTTATTCATCTCGCTGCCGAGAGTCACGTAGACCGTTCCATTACTGATACACGACATTTTATCCACACTAATATTCGCGGAACACATGCGCTCCTCGACACCCTGCGCGCCTATCCTGTCAAACGCTTTGTGCATATCTCAACTGACGAAGTGTATGGCGATCGCAGTACGCATGGCGCCGCCGATGAATCCACACAATTTCGTCCTACAAATCCTTATTCAGCCTCCAAAGCGGCCGCTGATCTCATCGTACAAAGTTATATTCATACCTATCAAATACCAGCAATCATATTTCGTCCATCAAATAATTTCGGGCCGCGCCAATACCCGGAAAAACTCATCCCCCTGACTATCACTAATCTTTTACTCGGCCAAAAAGTACCACTGCATGGCACGGGCGACTATACCCGCTCTTGGCTTTTTGTGGAAGATTTCTGTCGCGCGGTTTGCCTTTTTTTACATGAAGGACATATCGGGGAATCCTATAATATAGGAGGTGCGCCAAAAACAAATAATGAAATCGTGCACGCCATTGCAACAATATTAGGGAAACATCCGGAAGAATCCATTGAGCACGTTAAAGATCGGGCAAGCCAAGACAAAATGTACCTTCTAAATTGGGAGAAAGCGCAACGACTTCATCAATTCCGTCATGAACATATGTTTGAAAACGCTCTTGCACACACGGTGCAATGGTATGTTAAAAATTGCGTTTGGTGGGAAAAAGTACGCGCTACTCCCGGATTTCAATCGTATTACCAAGAACAACGCAAGGCACTTTGGTTTTAATTTTCGCGAGCAAAAATGCGAACAAAAGAAAATAGAACGGCATTGCAGGGAAAAGATAACGCGCCTCCGCATGGCTTAAAAGCGCGTAGATGCCATTCGTATAAAAAATAACGAGGAGCGGCAACATCCATTTGCTCACAAAATATTTTTTTCGCATACATTGAATGGCACCCAAAAATGTCCCGATCACAAAACTGTACCAAATGCCGAGAAACGCGAGAATAGAGGCGACTTTCTGTGTTGGAGAAAGAAATGATCGAGTGCCTATAAACAATTGATCGATGTCGTCGCCTCTCGGGGTAAGCGGACGATTGAGTCGTATCAGATAGGGAAATGCGGTGGCGATAAACTTAATAGGCGCTTGTACTATCAACGATCGCGTTGCTTCGCCAAGCTCCTTCTGGAGTATTGCTTCGTTGGATTTGTCTGGCAGTAAACGTTGAGCATATGTTTTTTCACGGGCGCGCGTTTCCTTATTGATCGGCTCCGGATTATCTGCGTAGCCAGAAAAAAGGCGGTCGGCGACATAATCATTTGTCAGAGAAGCGACAAAAAATTGTTTTATCCGATCTCCAGAGAGAAGCACGTCATCAGCTCTGCGCATCACCGTAAGTCCACCGCTTGCCAGCTGAAAGGTCCCCAACAAATAATAGCTATAAAACGACCATGATCCAATGATGATCCCCATTATAAAAAGAGCGGCAACGCCATCGCGTATAACACGACGATTGAGCGGCCGCATCGTAATGATGAACAGCACAATTAAAAGGGGAATAAAATAAAGAAACGGCGCTTTAATGAGCACAAACCACGCAAATGCGATCGCACTTATACCTATCCACCGCGTACGCTGCTCTTCTCCGTAACGTAACCATGCCCATAAAAATACTATGATGAGAAAAAAAGCAAAAATTTCAACATTGACCACAAAAACCTGACTGGCAATCCCCCACCAACAAGCAAGAAGAAATGGAGGGATCAACGCCTCCCTGCCATCAAGAAAACGACGGCTAATCCGCCAAAAAAGCCCAATGCTCATAATCCAAAGAATCATTTGGACAATCCAAACGGTAAGAAGGCGTTCTCCCAACAAGGCATAAGAAAGCGCGAGAAAAATCGGGTAGCCGGGTGGCCGCCGAATCGTCTCAAAAAAAAGTTCTTTTTCGTTGTGGAAAGAAAAAGTATGAAGGAGGGAGGAGGCAGTTTTATGGTATCCCATAAGACCCGCATCTTGTGAAAAATCGTGATAGAAAAGGTAACCGTTCAATACCCCGAGAGCAATCGCGACACAAAAGCCAACGATTGCCAATACCGCAACAACGGTCCAGTCCCTTAAATAAATTTTATCTTCCATAATGCAAACCAAGCCATTTTTAAAAGCAGCCACCCATGCTTCCAGCGCTGAATATTCGTTTTCCCGTATACGCGTGCCTGATAACGAACAGGAACCTCAATAATTTTCAGATTCAGCTTTGCTGCGCCGAGTAATAAATCGAAATCTCCGAATGGGTCAAATTCACCGAAATAATTTCTTCCCGAGACGATTTTTTCGTAGTCTTCCTTAAAAAGCGTTTTCGTGCCGCAAAGGGTATCTTTGATGCGCTGATCAAGTAGCCATGAAAATATCACACTAAAACATTTATTGCCTGCTATATTCAATATGCGCATAGAATCTTTTTCCAACGGATACACAAGTCGCGAACCGTTAATGAATTCTCCTCTGCCGGAGGCAAGCGCTTCATAAAATTTTAACAAATCTTCCGGCCGCACGGTAAGATCAGCATCGAGAATCATCAATATCTCGCCTTCCGCCATTGCAAATCCTTTACGCACTGCATCCCCCTTTCCCTCTCCTTCTTGCACCGCCCAACGGATCGTATGCGTACTCGCGTATGCTTCCGCTACCCGCTTTATCTCTTCGAGCGTTCTGTCGCGCGAATGTCCCTCCACAAAAATGATCTCTTGGGTTCTGCCAAAGCGCGGCATATCTTTCACGGCACGTTCGATATTGCCTTTTTCGTTGCGTGCGGGGATAATGACGGAGACGGAATATTCGCGACGATGCTGAACCAGCGGCCGCGCAACCGCGTATTGCACCAATGAAAAACGCCACATAATGGGGAGATGCGCGACCATTTTGTTAAAAGTCTTAGAAATAAACGGAATCCACACCGGCATCAACATCATCCCCCCACGTTTAATAACCTCGAACCCCGCAAGTAAAAACATATTTTCTATATCCTTTAAGGAAATCCAATTTTGAATCGGCTGACGATCCTTGAAGCCGCACATCTCGGCAAGATGTATAATCGGCTCCCATGCATAATTATAGCACGTGACCACCACCTTTGTTTTGGTATGCGATACGTTGCGTACATTCGAAAATACTTTTTCTATATCATCAACAAATCCAATTAAATCGGACATGATGATGTAATCAAAACGTTCCTGCAGTGCTAAATGTTCCGCGTCTTCGACCTGCCATGTGAAAAGAGGATATTTTCTGCGCGCAATATCAATCATCTGCGGACTTATATCCACCCCCATCCCGTAATGCGGCGCCACAGCAGCCAACAAGTCGCCCGTGCCAGAACCTATCTCAAGCACGGATACGCCACGGGGAATAAAAAATTGCATCAATCGCTTGAGCGAGTCATGGTAATACCAATTTCTGCGTTTCCAATCATCCCGTGTGGGCGCGAGCGCTTCAAAATAATCGAGAAGATGCTGTTTGCGCATACCATAATATAGTTTTAGCAAGACCCTCTTCAAGATTGGTTTTTACTTCGAGACCAAATTCTTTTTTTGCGCGCGATATGTCGAGCAGGCGGCGCGGCTGACCGTCTGGCTGAGAGGCGTCCCACCGAATTGTTCCTTTGAAATCACAAAGATGCGCAATAGTTTTTACAAGATCACTGATGGATATTTCTATCCCCGAACCTATGTTGACAGGTTCTGGCTTATCATAATATTCAAGCGCGCGCACAATACCTTCTGCGGCGTCCTCCACATATAAAAATTCGCGGGTCGCTTTGCCGGTTCCCCACACATCAACTATATCACGGTTATTATTTTTTGCTTCCTTCATCTTCCGAATCAGGGCGGGAATTACATGGGAATTTTTCAGATCAAAATTATCGCGCGGGCCGTAAAGATTTACTAAAAACAATGTGATCGCGTTAAGCCCGTATTGCTGGCGATAGGCCTGCGCTTGCACGAGAAGTATTTTTTTGGCAAGGCCATAGGGCGCGTTGGTTTCTTCCGGATAACCGACCCATAAATCTTGTTCACGAAAGGGCACGGGCGTAAATTTCGGGTAGGCGCACACCGTAGAAACAGTGACAAATTTTTCCACACCCGCCTTGCGCGCTGCCTCCATCATCTCCACACCCATAATAAGGTTGTCATAAAGAAGCGTGCCGGGATTTTCGCGGTTATAACCAATACCGCCTACGTTGGCAGCGAGATGAATCACTACATTCTGTTCTGCCACTACCCGTTCACAGTTTTCGCGTTTGCGTAAATCATATTCATGCGAACGAGGCGTGAATATATTTTCGGGGGCAACAGCGCGCCGTCGCAGGGCTTCTACCACGAAACTTCCTAAAAAACCGGCGCCGCCAGTCACCAAAATCTTTTTTGCCGCGAGCTTCATTGCCATAAAAGAATGCATTCACTTTACGAAATATCTTCCCAAAAGGCAATACCTCGTATAAGATACATCGTATGATTAAAATACTAAAAAACGTGCTTGCCCTGCCAGAAATAAAAACAATCAACGGCGAAGACGATCTTTTTCTGACCGTCTTGCATGCAAAAATAATCCAGCGAAAACGATTTCTTAAAAATACCTATATTGATTTTTATCAGCGGCTTAAAGAGCGTTTGCCGCCCAGCGATAATGCGATGTTTGTTGAATTGGGAAGCGGAGGCGGGTTTATCAAGGAAGTTATCCCGCGCATCATTACGTCAGACATCCTTGCGCTCCCGATGGTGGATCGTTGCTTTTCTGCGACGGCAATGCCTTTTGATGATTGCTCGATTGATGCTTTCCTTTTGGTCGATGTCTTGCATCATATTGCCGACCCTCGCGCTTTTTTTAACGAGGCGCAGCGATGTCTGAAACCGAGAGGGAAAATACTCATGATAGAAGAAGCGAATACGCTTTGGGGACGTTTTATTTATCAATATTTCCATCACGAACCGTTTGATCTATCGGCTGGCTGGGAGTTACAGACCGAAGGATTATTATCGCGCGCAAACGGCGCCCTTTCATGGATTATTTTTTCTCGAGATAAAGCGATATTCGCCAAAGAATTCCCTTCACTTGTGGTGCGCGCCGTTACACCCCATACGCCATTCCGTTATCTCATAAGCGGAGGTGTTTCTATGCGCCAACTTTTGCCTTCGTTCTGCTATCCGCTCATAAAAGGATTAGAAATACTTCTTGCGCCGTTCAATGCCTATCTCGGCATGTTTGTCACCGTTGAAGTAGAAAAAAAATAGTATCCCGCCTGACCTACGCGCTGCCAATCCTTCGTATGAGCCTTATCTGGCAAGAGTTCAGCTACCATTACACGCGCGCCCGTCTTAGAGAATATATCTTGTACGCGCGCGTATGTATTTTCATTTTCCCAAAACAATCTTGCTTCGTTGGTGGAA
Source organism: uncultured Candidatus Saccharibacteria bacterium (assembly GCA_964361035.1). Classification (GTDB taxonomy): domain Bacteria; phylum Patescibacteriota; class Minisyncoccia; order Ryanbacterales; family CAYHZD01; genus CAYHZD01. The sequence continues at coordinate 21,932 of CAYHZD010000003.1, read as the reverse complement.
GGTATTTCGGCAACAATCTTTACTTTAAGCAAACGCGCCCAAAACGCGCTCCACCCATTAAAAGAGCCGCCGATCACTGCTACCCGGTCTCCTGACTGTATCCCTGCTTCTTGTAATGTTCGCGCAATCTTTCCTTGCTCATCAGTTGTCTCGCGCATAATCTGCGCCAAAGCAGAAACAGCAAGCAAGATCATTATCATAAAAACCATCGCGCACGTTATACTCATACCAACATGCTCGGCATCGCGCGATGCCGGCAATCGTATGCGAGAAAATATACTAAGCCCCATTAATACAAAAAAAGGAGCCACATAGCGCATACGTACTAATACCAATGCATACATGCCAAGTCCTGCCAACGCAGGAACTAAAAGAAGCCAATCATCGAAAAATGTTTTTGGCCGCCGCCATTGACCGCTTACCAGAATAAGGGCAAGCAAACCGACCGCAATACTCCCGAATTGCGCAGTGGAAAGTTCTTCATAAAGAAGGCGTCCGCTTCTCAAAAGCGCTTCGAGATGCCCTCTCATGTTGAAATGAATAATACCTCCTTCGGACCAATAAGAAGGGTCATACCACGGCGGATACGTGCCGCCTATAGGAGTTGCGAATTCATAAACAGGCGGATGATCAAAAACTTTTCTCATGGGATGCAATGGCACGCCATTATCACTGCCCTCCCCCTGCCAATAGATATAGGGTATGTTATTGATCTGCCATGCATAATTGATTTTTCCCGAGTCACCAAACGTAAAACGATTTTTGAGAAGAGAGAGAGGAACTATAAATAAGCTGGTGATCAACATAAACACCGCGAACGCGAAAGAAATACGAGGAATTACCTTTCGTATATCGCCAACCGCAAAAATCCCGACTCCCAAAAAGACGAAGGCAATCAAAAACAAAGGGGCTTTTGCCAGATAACCAAATCCAAGCGCTGTACCGAGTAAAAAAAATATCGACCAGTTATGCGCGCCGCCGCGAATGCGCACAAGAAGGCCCGCGATTAAAAATATAAACGCCGCGACCAACATATCGGGTGTAACGAGCGAAAGCGTGATGAACCGCAGCGAGGAGACGAGGAAAAGCGCGTACCCAAAAATGAGTAATGGGGTACGAAAGTTTTCTTCGCGGGAATCAATAAGCGCACGCAGCAAAAAATCGAACGCGGCTAACGCGGCAAGATATATAAAAAAATTAACGAGATGAACAAACGCGAATTCCCCGTAAGGAGAAATGGAGAACAAAAAAAGAGGGGTGCTCAATAATAAAGCATAAAGAGGACTCCAATGAGCGTTAATGCCTGAACGCCAATCGCCGCGCAAGAACGCGTCGCCTACATCAAGATAAGAAATGCCGTCAGGATTCATAGCATACCGCCCCGTCCATGCCTGTATCGCGCCCAATACCACCGCCGCCGCAATGAACAACCACTTCAAGGTGCGTTCATTGAAATGAAAATATTTGTTCATGTTCTACTCTCGCGCGGAGGAATCATAACAATTTTTTTTTCACAATAAAAAACGGCCGATGTTTTGTCTCAAGAAGCGCACGGCATATATATTCTCCCGCTATGCCGAACGCTGTTAATTGAACACCGGTCCAAAACGAAAGCGCAAAAAAGATAAGATAAGAAGTCATTATCATGAAGGGAAGAGAAATCGCCGCAATGGCGGCACCGGCAACCAAAAAAATACGCAGAGGAAATGGGAAGAGAAAGACGAGCGCTTCAAGGCCGTAGCGAAACAGTTTACGCAGAGAATAATGACTGTGTCCCGCCGCGCGCGCGCCGTGGGTGACCGGCACAATGCCATGACGAAATCCCGCCCAATTGATCAGCCCCTGAAAATAGCCGGATTGTTCTGACAATTGATTGATCGCATCAACAACATCGCGCCGCATGGCGCGAAAGACACCGAGCGCCAGCATATCTTTATCGGGGGGTACTACACCGCCGTGCACCGTTGCCCAACGAAGCGCGTGCGCAAATATCCGCGATCCCGTATTGCGAAACCATACGTGTTTGCGTTGCTCGCGTTGCGCGTAGACCATATCATAGCCATCCTCCAATTTTGTAAGAAGGTTTGGGATTTCTTCCGGTACATCTTGGAGATCGCCGTCCATGGTAATCACCCTATCACCCCTTACTTCTGCAAGCCCCGCGCGCAGTGCAGCCACTTGCCCAAAGTTGCGCGAAAATTGAATAAGCTTCACGCGCTTGTTGTCGCGATGAAGTTTTTCGATGAGCACGGAAGTAGCATCGCTACTGCCGTCATCTACGAACACTATCTCATAATCACTCGCGGTATTTTCGAAAACCGTCCGTAAGCGCGCAGCAAGCTCTTCGACAATACGCTCTTCGTTATAGATAGCAACAACAACAGAAATCATATAAAACCTGTACCATAAAATATCCTTTCTTGCAACAAGCGCGCTTTTCTGGTAATATGTAAACATGATGAAATGTGAACTCTGCGCGTTTAATACGCCAAAAGGCACCGCCACGGCGGTGTTTATTAAAAACGGCGCACTGCTGCTTACCAAGCGCAATCAAGCTCCTTATAAAGGCATGTGGGATCTTCCGGGCGGCTATATGAATCAGGGCGAGACGCCCGAAGAAACACTGCGGCGCGAGATGAAAGAAGAACTTGGCATCGATATTTCATACGATTTTATCGGATGGTTTCCGGGCACGGCCTCATGGAACAGAAAAACTTACGCGGTGATTAGTCATGCATATCTCGTGGATTATCGCGGAGATATTACGCTTAATAAAAAAGAAAATTCACATTTCGCGTGGATGCCGCTTAAAAAAATAAAACCATCGGCCATTGCATTTGATTCCAATCAAGCGATTATACGCCTGCTCAAAAAAAAATTTGCGAGCGACTATCCGGCACTGGTTTTTCTCATCGCACAACTTGATAGTTCGGCAACGGTGAATGAAATGAATTTGTATCGTTCCCTTTTGAATGGCTACATGAGTAAAAAAGTAATAGACGGCAAATTGGTGGGAGCCGGCTGGATTTTCCCGCGGCGCACTTTTTTGCGCAAACAAGCCGTGGTGGAAGATATGATTGTGGATGAGTCACAACGCGGCAAAGGGTTGGGAAAAGAAATTCTCCTTGATCTGTTGCGCTGGGCGAAAAAGCAGGGTGTCGAAGTCGTGGAACTCACTACCAACCCGCGCCGCCTCGCCGCCAATGCTCTCTACCAGAAAATCGGATTTCAGTTGCATCCCACGAACCACTATCTCTATCAAGTAAAATAAGATATCGTCTATATCCCGATTACCTCATTCCGCTTTTCCTTTCGTATATATACGAACAAAAAAGCGTAACGATCGGATAAAAAATAAAAAAAACCGAAGGCGTAAAATCCTTCGGTGATATTGCGTGGTATATAACGCAACCACTAATCGGCGATCTCTCCGCGAAGACGCGCTATCGCGGTTTGCAAATCAACTTTCTTGCGTATAGCAACTTGGAGGCGATAGGTCCAACACTGGAGAGCTCTTCTGTTTCGAAATCTGTGCCATGTAATGTGGGAACCAGCGAGCATCATTCCGTTACTGGAATTTTGTACTCGTTTACGCGCAAGAATACTTCCCTTTGGGCCACCATAGAAACATAGAACATGTCGGTGATCCTGATAACCAGAACCAATATCTGCTTCCCCTTGAGCCACATAAGTATAACCTGCATGTAATTTTTCCTCAAATAAAGTCACAACTGGATGCTGCCATTTTTCGCCCATCTTTTTCTCCTTTCTCATTTCCATGCGCCGGTGCCGCGTTTGGCGAGATAGGCGAGCGCGTCGGCAAGCGTGGCGCATTTTCCTTCTTTGGTGTAGCGCGCAATACGATCATGCTCGCCGAAGATACGGTTAAGATACGTGCCTTCCTCGAAAGCGCCGCCAAGCAAAACTCTTCGCGCCTGATGCGTCCATGAAGAAATAGGAAACGTGAGATTGTACACGTCAAGATAGTAGCGCGCCCTCCTCATCGCTTGTATCATGGTTAAAAAGCAACGCAATTGATGATAGGGCAATGCCACGTCAACAACAGTCTTCCATCGTCGTTCTTTTGCCAAACGCACAAATTCATCCGCTTCGGCCCCCGTGTGAACGGCGATGTTTGTGGAAAGAATATATTCTTCCGGCACTGCTCCTCTGGTGAGCATAAGATCTCTCCACATTTCAGTGCCGCCGAACTCAATGTTTTGTCTTTTTTTCCATTCCTCTTTCGTAGTACCGTTGATTACCACCAACGGGATAGAGTCTCTCTTCTGAAGAAACATGCAGAGATGAAAAAGGTTTGCCGCGCACTGCGCGATGAGAGATGGTCCTACATCATTCGAATGTACGCAAATCGCATCTGGCCGCTGCTGTTCGTCATACAGCACAACCGGCCACAAGACACCTTGTGCTATCTCAACAATCTCTCCTTGTCCCATTCAGGGCCTCCTTTCATTTTGTTTGTTATTATTCCTTTTTCAAGATACGAGCTGGATTCCCGACTACGGTAACATAATCCGGCACATCACGCAAGACCACGGCGCCTGCGCCGATGACGCAATGGTTTCCAACCGTCACATCAGGAAGCACCGTAGCATTCGTGAAGACATCAGTAAAATCGCCTATCTTCACGCGACCGCCGAGATTCACTCCGGGCGCGATATGGCAAAACGAGCCAATAACATTGTCGTGCTCCACGATAGCGCCCGTATTGATAATGGTATGATCACCGATTATTGCGTCGGGATGCACAACGGCGCGCGTGATGATCATACATCCCTTTCCGATATTCGCGCTTTTGCTTACCACCGCAGAGGGATGGGTAATTGTATAGGCATCTATGCCGAACCGATTCATCTCTGCGGCAATTTCAACGCGTTTTGCGTTATCGCCAAGAGCGATAATGACGGCGACATTTTCAATTTTCAGTTGAGGAAACAATGCTCTCCCCCCAACAATAGGATAGCCACAAAACGCTTTCCCGTGCCGCTCGCTCACATCATCGAGCCATCCATACATCGTTATCGGAGTGCGCATTTCCTGTTGCGCAAGAAGCGCCTCAAGCACTACCTTTCCATGCCCACCAGCGCCTACTATGGCAATTTTTTGAATGTGCATCATATTCATCTTTTGTTGAATTTTATAACACTTTTTACCTGATAACTTTTAAAATGTTAAGGAGTGCCGCGCATACATAGTCCACCTGTGCGTGAGTCATAGTACTAAAAAGAGGAAGACCGATCGTTTGTGCCGCAAATGATTCGGCGCGAGGGAAATCGCCTTTTTTGTAGCCAAATTGGCGAAACGATTGCTGTAAATGAATGGGGGGATAATAATTGCGGCAATCAATGCCCTTCTGAGCAAGTGTATGTAAAAACGCATTGCGTTGCGTTTCGGTAAAACGGTCGGCAAGAATCGCAATAGCCGAAAACCAACTCACTCGTACGAAAGGAGGTGCGGCATAAAACAACACATCGTTGTTGCCCGCAAATACCTGTTGATACCATTCAACGATGCGTGCGCGTTTTGCGATAATCTCTTCAATACGAGTCAACTGAGCAATGCCAAGAGCGCAGTTTATATCACTCAAATGAAAATTATAGCCGAGGATAGTATGGTAATAGCCGCCCTTTTCTCGTCCATAGTTACGCAACATCCGCACACGTTTTGCGATTGCCGCGTCATCGGTTACCACCATACCGCCTTCGCCGGTCGTGATTTGCTTGTTGGGAAAAAAAGCAAAAATACCTGCATCGCCAAAGGTGCCTGCCATATGCTTTTTTCCACGAACCATTGCGTATGTCCCCAGTGCCTGTGCGCTATCTTCTATCAAAAAAAGACCGTAACGTTTTGCGATACGTCTTAAATCATTCCATGCGGCAAGACTGCCAAACAGATCAACCGCCAAAATTGCTTTAAGCGGTTTTTTTGCGGCGCGCAACTTTTTCGCTTTTTCTTCCACGAGTGCCGAATCAATCATGGCCGTTTTTTGATCAATATCCACAAAAACTGGGATAGCGCCCTCAAAAAGAAGGCAATTTGAGGATGCAATAAAACTCAACGGGGTGGTGATTACCATGTCCCCCGGCCCAATACCCATCGCTTTTACAATAAGATGTAAAGCGCTTGTGCCGGAATTGACGGAAATGCCATGGCGTACGCCCACGTACCGCGCAATTTTTTCCTCAAATTCGGCAAGTTTCGGCCCGCGCGCCAAAAATGGCGTTTTAAGCACCGCCGCAACTGCATTGATATCTTTTGCGGTAATATCAGGGCGCGCATGGGGAATTCGCATATGCCTTTTCCATAGCATACTGTTGCAAAAAAGTAAAAGATGTTTTATGCTTTTAATGCTATCATGGAAAACGAAAAGACAGTATTAGTGACAGGCGGAGCTGGCTATCTGGGAAGTATTTTGGTGCCGCTCCTTTGCCGCGAGGGCTATCGCGTACGCGTGTTTGATAAGGGCTATTTCGGGTTTACCTCTCTTGATGCGGTAAAGAATCGTATCGACCTTGTCATTGGCGACGTGCGTTCATTCGACGACCGCCTCGCGGAGAATGTTGACACTATCATTCACCTTGCCGGCTTTTCAAATGATCCCACTGCAAATTATAATCCGGCGGCAAACGAATCTATCAATGTGGAAGGAACAAAAAATGTTATCCGCGCAGCAATCAAATACGGCGTGCCGCGTTTTCTCTTTGCTTCTTCTTGTTCGGTTTATCATAGTGAAAATCCGGAAGAAGATATCAAAACTGAAGAGACTATTATCAACCCAACAACATTTTACGCGCGGTCAAAATTTTTGGCGGAGCAAGCGCTGCAGGAAGCAGCAAGCGCCTCCTTTGTACCGATCATTCTGCGTATGGGTACGCTTTATGGCGCCTCACCTCGCATGCGATACGACTTAGCAGTTAATACATTTACTAAAGATGCGTTTAAAAAAAACGCGCTTACTATCCATTTGCGCGGTAAAACATGGCGGCCGTTTTTGCATCTACAAAATGCCGCGCATGCCTATATGCACTTCATTCAAAACCCTCACCTTATCAAAAAACCGGAGATCATTAATCTTTTAGAGGATAACATTCTTATCAATGTGCTCGCGTACCGCATTCAAAAAACATTAAAGGATATTTTCAATACATCTCCTGCCATTGAATTACAGGATGTCGTAGGCGCTCCTCGGCGCAGTTATCAAGTTGCCAATGCAAAAATGAACCAATTTAATCTTTCTTTCCCTCTAGAAATTGAAAAGGGTGTGAAAGAAATATGGGAACACTTGCAAGAAAATCCTGATATTGAAAGCCCCATTTTTTATAATATCCGCTGGCTGGAAACGCTAAGTGACATGGAACAGCGCTTTACGTATCTTAAAAATATTTTCTAGTTAAAAGACGCAGTCCCTCTACAAAGAAAAGAAAATAGAGTGGCATTGCGGTGAGGAGATAGCGCACCTCCGCATGTGTAAAAAAAACATGCATGCCGTTATAGTACATGATTAAAAACGCGGGGACGCTCCACGCCCACCAATCATACCAATGCGTGCAGAGAGCAAATAACGCAATTAACACGAACGCAAGCCACGCGAGACGAATTGCGGCAATAATGGCGATTTTTACCGCCGCAGCAAACTGTTCATGGCTGTCTACAAACAGATGCATCATTTCTTGGCCCCCGTAATTCACCGGCGCATTAAGACGCAACATATTAATAAATCCTGTCAGAAAAAAAATGACGGGCCGCGCGCGCATTTTTTCTTTCGCTTCCCGCATAAGACGCTGCTCAAATGCCACGCGCGTCAGCACGCTGCCGTCGTCATCGGTCACGTACCAGTTTGATCTATAGAAACCCGTGCGTTCCAGGCGCCGCTCAATTTCTGGATCCCATGTTTTTGGCTCCGCGTCTGCCGGATAATGCGCGTATATCCTGCTGCCGATAAAATCACCCACACTGAAACTTAATGCCATAGAAATAAGCTCGCGAGAAGAAAAATCAACTTGCGAAGCGCGCCGCAACAAAATAGGACCTGCGCTTCCCAGCTGCCAGGTGCCGTAGGCCGTATAATTGTGATACGACCAGGAACCGACCAAGAGCGCGAGGAGAGCTGCGACAATGCCAAGATGTACGCCGAGAGACCGCACGGAAAGCCGCTTTGCCTGCCAGATCAACATAATCAAAAAAAGAAACGGGAGTGCATAAAGCATAACGGGCCGCTCAAGCGTCCAAATCGCGATACCGCATGCCGCGACAGCAAGCCATCGCGCTTGCGCAGTATCGCGATAACGAAACAACGCTTCCAGCGATCCTAATGCAACAGATAAACTAAATATTTCGTAACTGGGCACTACCACAAGAGAAGTTGCTTCCCAAAACACCGCGAGCATAAATGGCGGCAGAAATTGCCAGAGACCAGAGAGAAAACGTTTTGCGAACAGCCAAAGAAACATAATGGCTCCCGCAAAAAAAAGCGCGTTGAGTATATAGACCGGCCACGCGGTTGCGGCCCTTGTGATTAAAAATGCAAATGCAAGCACGATGGGGTAAGCAGGGCCGCGCAATCCCTGCAAACTGACAAATCCTACCTCTCTGAAATTGAACGTGCCGGTTGTCAGCAGGCTTACCGCGCGTCTTGTTTGAAAATTATCCGGATCGCTTAACGGATTGGCCAAGCGCGGCCAGCTCTCCCACACGAACGCCTGCACTATGGCGGCACTCAATGCGATAAGTACGATACCGCCGACAATGCATTGACCGCTTCTCTGTTTCATGGTACTCATAAACTTATGAAAAAAATAGTGGTTGGTGTCATCCTTGCGGTGTTCAGTATAGGGATTCTTGCCATTCTGCGCAATGGCGCCGTCATCGCACGCCTCGATGCCATCGCTTCCAATCCAAACCCGATAATCCGTCATTTCGCGCCCACGTGGCGATCCATAAAAAAAATAATCGATCTTCCTTATCTAGCGGCAAGCACATTCATGGCTGGTAATCCCCTACCTGTCTACGAAATAGAATTCTCAAAAAATGATCTCTCTCGTCTTATCAATAATCTGCCTGATTATCCAAAAGAAAACCGGCTTTACGAGTCATTTAAGAACACGGTTAAAGCGACATTCCGTCATGGCTCTTATGGCACTGCCGATGCAAAGGTTCGTTACCGCGGCGTTTCTCCCAATCATTGGAACGCGCTCAAAAAATCATTTCAGGTAAATCTTCCCGCAGAGCAGCCCTTGGGAGACCGCGCTACGCTCCGCTTTTTTATCGGTGAAGACAAGGGATGGATTAAAGGATTTCTTTCGAATCATCTCGCTAATAAATTCGATCTTATGTCACCAAAAATGGAGGCGGTACATCTCGTGGTTAATAAAAAACCAATGGGAGTCTTCATGCTTGTGGAGGGGTGGGAAGAATCGTTCCTTGAACGCAATGGGAAGCAGCTCTCGCCTCTTTTTGCCAACAAAAATATTTTCATTTCAAAGCCTGATCTGTTTCGTCCGGAAGCCGCAAACCAGTGGTACAATCGCTTCGAGGAAGAACGTCCAGGGGAAACATTCCCCGAGCTTATTTATTTCCTCTCACTGATCGCGAACGCGCCTGATAAGGTCTTCACGAAAGAAATTGACGCCATTCTTGATAGAGACGCGTTTCTCCGCTGGAGTTTCCTCACTACAATTTTCGGCGATTTCTCACAATTAAGCAATGGAGCAAATATTAACTTTTTTTTTAATAATGCAACCGGAACATTCGAACCGGTGCTCTTCGACGCAACACTTGCAAAACTTTCCGATCCTATTGATATTTCACAAAATCGGCTTATGAGTCGAATCCTTAAACAAAAAAAGTTTATGGCGCGTTTTGAACAAATCGCTCGCTCTTATCTTTCGAACCCCGATCATCTCGCCAACGATCTCGCTTTTTACGATTCGATGACGGACAGTCTGCTTCCATCGATCTATCGGGATAATACGAAGATTCAAACATCGTTTGAGGCACGCGCACAAATCGCTTCCGATCGAAACATTTACCAACACAATTTTCTTACATTAGCGTCCATGCTCGAAACTGGCGGAATCCGTTTTCATTTCGCGGAAGAATCATATCCCCTTGGCGATCCCCTTGCCGACGATGAGTTTTCTTCTTTTCGCGCCGTCAGTTCTTCGCGTAATGAATTCCTAAAAAATAACCCGCTGTTTGTAGCTGGCATGGAACCTTCTGTCGTCATTCTTCCGTCGGGTTCGTATAGATTGACAAGCGACATCATCATCCCACGTAATCTCACCGTAATAATCCGCGAAGGAGTAAAACTTTTTTTGGGGCCATCGGTTTCGCTTATTTCATTTAGTCCGGTAACGGCGGCGGGAACGCCTGCCCAGCCAATTCTCTTCACGCGTCTTAATACAAAAAGTCCATGGGGCGTGTTTGCGGTCGTCAATACTACGCAAAAGAGTGTATTTTCCCATGTCGCCCTTCGCGGCGGCAAAGACGCAACCAACAACGGCGTCTATTTCAGCGGCATGCTCTCTGCGCATAATGCTGATATTGAATTTCGCCACGGCACCATTGAAAACGCAAGTGCTGACGACGGCATCCATATTCTTTTCGGAGAAGCGGTCATTGCCGACACTCTTTTTGACGACAATAGCGCCGATAGTGTTGATATTGATTTTGCGAGAGGCGAATCGCTTTTTGAACGTAATCTCTTTACTGCTACAGGCGGAGACGCCATAGACCTTAGCTTTTCAAAAATAGTTTTGCGCGACAATACGGTGAAAACATGCGGTGATAAAGGAATAAGCGTAGGCGAAGCATCACATCCTCTTATTGAAAAAAATAGTATAAAAAATTGCATATATGGTATCGCGGTAAAAGACCGTTCCGAAGCGACAATGATCAACAATATCTTGGAAGAAAACGAAACCGCTATTGGGCTTTATCGCAAAAAACCGCATTTTATCACAGGCGGAGAAGCAATACTTTCCAAAAACGAATTCATCGGGAACCAACAGAATATTTCCTCTGATGAATATTCCCGCTACCGAGAAGAATGATGTTATTTTCAATAATCACCGCTGGCTTTATCGGTAACGTCGGTTAAAATAAACGGCTGCTCGTAAGAAGAAAGGTAGCTTTTATCGGGAAGAATTTCGAATCCTGCGTTAAAATACGCGTTAAATATACGACGGAATGCATTAAGGGGCGTTATTTCATCGGGGATAATATTGGATATTTCCGGCAGCCCATTCTGATCGGCAGGCAAATAATATGCCGCAAAAATTTTCATGCGTTCCTTTGCAAGGGTGGTGGTAGGACCCTCAAGGCCCTTATATCCTTCACCGGTGGATGCCGTTCCATGATCGCCTTGAATGATAATAATCGGCAGGGTTTTTGATTGACTAAGAATCGCATCCACCGTTTCAAGCGTTTTTTTATTAGTAAAAAGAAGCTGGTTGCGATAATGATCTTTAAGCACCCATGGATTTTTTTCATAGAGCCGCAATTGCGGATCATCAATTCGCTCTCCTTGCGGACCGAATACGAAGGGCGGATGCGGCACGAGCATATGAGCAAAAATAAAATTTGGGCCTTCCAAATCCGGCATGCGCATGAGCGTTTCAAATGAATAAAAAACGCGCCCGCGTTCTTCCGCTTCAATGCGCTGGCGCACAAAGGGATAAAGCGCGCTTGACTCGAGGGTCAACATAGTAAATTCATTAAACCGGCCATTGCGAAAATCAAGATCAGCATACGGATTGCGATTAGTCATATCTACCATCCCCGAACTAATATGGATAAAACGATATCCGTGTCCGTGCAAAAAACGAGCAACGGCATTCTTTTGTATAAGAGGATAGGTTGTCTTGCGGGGGGCGGCATCTTCGGAAAATGCGGGTAAATAATTCATGCTCAAAGCGGAGGCAAGTGAGAGATGCGTCTGCGCGTAATTCGCCCGGCTTCCGGCAGGAATGAAGAAACCGTACTCCCGCATGCGCGCAATAAAAGCACTGTTGTCAAATTCATAAATGCGGCGCAACGTGCTTTCGTGCGCGTATCCATCGAGAATAATATAATACACATCAGGGAGTGCGTCGCGTGATATCGCATCTCCCTTGCTCAAAGAATTGTCTTGGGGGACAACGCGCTCATTGTTCTGCCATAAAGTACGCGCCTCAAAGGAGGCAATTGAGAAAAGAGGAAAAGCAATAAGAATAAGCCCTAAAATGAATAAAAGGCGTACCACATAGTCAAGACTTCGCGCCATGCGAAAAAGGATGCCGAAAATGGCGGCAATCATAAAACCGAACCCGAAGAGCACATGGCGATCTCTGCCTACATCAATCCCGAATAACGTGATATTTTCAAGCGCGTTGCGGACATGACCAAAAGCAAAAAATATAAGAAAAAAAGCTGCACTAAACAAAGCCGCTTTTACAATACTTCGCTTAAAAAGTAAAAAGGAGATGCTAAAGAAAAGACCAGCCCCGCTTAAAGCAAGCGTCAAAGGAAGAAAAAGATTATCAAGCGACGTCTGTTCAATATTAAAGGCAAAAAGAAAAAGCAGCGGGAAGGCAGCGTAAAAAAAGGGAAGAAAAAAAGCTGTTTGAAGCAAAAGCATTTTATTGCGAAAAATGGTATATGCGTGACGCATGGCTATCAGCGGATAGCGCAAGAACAGAGCGCGATGTTTCCAGAAAATTATTTCTTTTGCTTTCAGACGCCCCTTGCGATCCGTTGAAATGCTAAACGGGCTGTAATGCGTAATCACGAGCTTGCGCGGCACATAGGCAAACTCCCACTGTTTGGCGATACGAATCCACAACTCCCAATCCTGCATGCCGTAAAGCCGCTCATCAAATCCGCCTACGGCCCGAAGACACGATATCCGTACCAATGCGGCTTGCGTGGTAATAAAATTATCCAGCAAAAGTTCTACCAATAGAGCGCCTTCTTTTCTCATCAACGAAGCGGGGGGGTATTCTTTGTGAGCGCCGCTTTTAGTAATTTTAGTAAACCCCGTATAAACCACGCCCACTGACGGCGGTGATTGACGCATCATATCAACCTGCGCGGCAAGTTTTTCTGGCAGCCATTCATCATCAGAATCCTGAAAGGCAACAAAATCTCCCTGCGCCATTTCAATGCCTTTGTTGCGCGCAGCCGCCGCGCCCTGATGCACAATCTTCACATACTGTATGCGCGCATCATGAAAACGCGCCATTATTTCTTTGGTATTGTCCGTGGAGCCGTCATCGACTACAATTAATTCAAAATCGTTAAAGCTTTGCGCGAGCACGGAAGCAATCGCGCGGGCTAACGTATGCGCGCGATTGTAGGTGGGCACAATAACGCTGACAAGCGGTTTAGTGTTCATATCTTCTGCAAGACAAAAAAATGGTGATATGGATTTTCAAATACACGATACTTTTTTTTAATTGCAAACCCCGTTGTTTCCATATCTTGTATAATCCGCGCAAGCGGGTATCCTGCTTTGCCAATCTCCCAATAGTGTCCTTCCTCGCCCATCTTGTGTCGCTCCGGATGACAAAGAGAGATCGTATAAAGCCGCTTCCATTTGCCGATTTTGGGGATAGGGACTTCGAGACGGAAATAACGCGTTGCATCCGGAAGCGAGATGAGAACCCAGTGAGAACTTACGCGATGGAGCTCCCGCATACTTTGCAGCGATTCTTCATAGGGCATATGCTCAAGTACCTCAAAAGCGGTAACCATGTCAAATACATTATCAGAGCAAGGTAATGCCGTAACTGAAGCCACGATATCGGGCTTGCGTTCTTTATCGATGTCTACCGTTGTCACTGCAATGTCCAATGCGCGTAAATATCGAGATAAAAATCCGGTGCCGACTCCCACATCAAGCATGTGTTGCGGTTCACATGTCAAAACCTCATCAATTTGATGCCAGTAGCTGATAAACCGCCGCTTTGAATCATAACGCGTTGTTATGGCCATATAAAAAGGAAAAGGGCTAAAAAGTAAGTAACGAATCGACCGAAGAGGCGTCCTATGACTGCCCCCCAAATGCCAAAAAAGGGGATAAGGATCACGAAAGCAATAATTTGAACAAAAGGAGCGCAGAGTTGATATATATATATCTTTCTTAAATCGCCTTCCGCTTTGAGTGCCGTATTAAAAAGTCCGAGAGGGAAAAGGAGCAACGAAAGAGAGAGAATTTGAGAAAACAAAATAGCTTCTTGATAGGCAGGAAAAAATGTTCGATAAAACCACGGAGCAAGCATGATATAGAATCCTACGAGGAAAGCAGTAAAAAATACGGAACGCAAAATTTTGAAGGTGAGAGTGCGCTTGAGTTCGGCAGTCTCTTCGCGTGTCGCAGTACGCACAAAAAGTTTTGGAGCCGCCACGGTGGCACTCAACCCCAAAAATCCTTTCATCTGTTCGGTGGGTGCCAATGCAAATGAATAGACGGCGAGACTTGCCGGCCCCAAAAGTTGGTAGAGCAAAACACCATCGAGATAATTCGCAATGGTCGCGGGAGCTTCAAGAAAACTTAAATGAAATCCGTAGCGAATCGCTCCCGGTTCAATCGGCGCTTGTTTTGATATTATTCTTAACGTAGAACGATATGCAATAATGTTGGGAATTCCGTGACCGAGAAAGTAGGCGGCAACAAGAAAAACGAGCACTGCAAAAGAATCTGTGTCAAATGCAATGATAAAGGCGATCGTACTCCCCATCACTATGCCGTAAAAAAGATTTGATACGATATTAAATCCCGTCTTTTTCTGAAATTCTTTTCTGCCGTCAAAATACGCGCGCCAGTTTCCTAAACCTTCCGCGAAAGGCACTAAAAGGCCTGTAATGAGAAATCCCGCCGCAAACGCGCTATTGCCATGCGCATAAAACCACACGGCGATACCGATACTAATAACAGAAATACCGAAGGAAGCAAAAAAGATGAGAAGCGAACCGCGGCGGAATGTTCCTTCAAACCCGCGCGCGACACTGCGCATAATGATAGTAGCCATCCCCGGCAAAGCAAAAATGCCGAGCGCTCCCGCTATACTCATAATATAACGAAAATTACCATAAAGTTCTTTGGGAAGATAACGGGCATAAAGCACCGAAAGCCCGAATGCGACTCCCATGCCCAACACGCGGCTTATACTCAACCAAAATGTGCCTTTAAGAAGGTAGCGAACATCGGTGCGCAGAAAACGTTCGAGAAAAGGCAAAAAAAATCGCGTCATGATATTATTTTTTATAATCATCCGCTACTTCTTCGGTTACATTCATGAATGCCCAATCAGGATGCAACACTTCATCTTGAGAAGCAAGAGCGAAGCTCAAATCGGGAAGCATTTCAAAATTCATGCCGAAATAGTGATTAAATATGACGCGAAACGTGTTAACGGGCGTAATATCTTCCCAAAGCAAAGCATCTCCTCCATAAGGCAGATAATACGCGCTAAAATTTTTAAGCCGATTACGACGGTAATTCGGATCAGCACGCGAGAAAAGACTAGAGCCGTGATCAGATTGAATAATAATAATTGGCGGCGTATCAGAGTTTTCCAAAATAATTTTCACGAGCTCTTGGAGGCGTTTTGTCACGTATGTTAACTGGCCTGGATAATATTTTTTCTGCAATGCGGGATTTTTTACATTCTCGTCATCAAGATCGCCGCGCAAAGATGGCTCAATGGATTCAATAAACGAACCGTCCGCATAGAATACTTGCGGCCCATGCGGCGCACCGAGATGGAAAAAAGTAAATGTAGGCTCTTTACGTCTCGGGATCTTTGCAACTTCATCGAACTGATAACGCATGCGTTCCCATGTAACATAACGGTCATCAAGAAAATTGTAATGATACGCAAAGGGATAGATAACCGTTTTCTTAAATAAATTAAGCAGAAACTCTGACATCAATCCTTTGTTAATATTTTCATCTGCCTGCGGCACGCGAAAATCTCCTTCCCATATCGCACCGAGATGTATATACGTGTAACCGAGCGCCTGCAAAAACGGACCCACACGATTTTCCGCAATAAGACGGCGCGGATTGGTGTTCGCGCGTGACATCACGCCGTTGACGCTTAGTGTGTCTAAATACTCAAGATTCAAAAGAGAAGGCAGGGTGAATGCCGTGCCGCTATAATTGCTTCGGCTTTTGGGCACGACATAAAATTCCCTTTCTTTTAAAAAATCCTCAAAGGCGCTATTGTCATAATCGTAAAATTCTCTTAGCGCCCATGTGCTGGAATAGGCATCCGGCAAAATATAATAAATATCGGGAAGCGCTTCTTTGTTTGCGACTGCTTTTTGCCAATCAACATCAGACGGATCGATGGGAGAGACCAAAGGATGGTTTTCACCTATCTCGTAACGCGCAAGGGTTACCGACGATACCGCATTCATGCCAAGGACAACGAGCGTGATTCCGATTGAAAATTTTCTTAAATCGCGGCGCGTAAAAAAAAGCACGCTTATGCCTCCGGCAAAAAAAAGCGTCCAAAGCGGGAAAAAATAACGCTGGCGTATCCAGTAACTCCCTTGGCCACCCGGATCAAACGCGTGGCCATACGCAAAAAAGAAAAGAAGAAGAAAACTTGTTGCAAGCGCAATTTTTTCCATATTCTTCCGGAAAAGCAACAAAAAAAACACCCATGCCACAATAATAAAAGCTCCCGTAATAAGAAGCGGGGTAATTAAATCACGATACAAAACCTGTTCGCGATTGTGCGCAAAAAGCGCGAGCAAAAAAAAGAGCGCGACAAAAACAGGGTGAGACAAAACAAAAAATTTATTCATAGAGAACGCGATTGGTTACGTCGATAACATCATAATGCTTACCAGGGAGCGTAATAAAGCTTCTATCGGGAAGTATTTCGTAATGAGTTCCAAAGAACGTATTAAATATAACACGAAACGTGTTAACGGAGGTAATGGTGGAATAGAGCACGGCATCGCCGTAAGGCAGATAGAATGCGCTGAAATTGCGCAAACGCCTTTGTAAATATTCATCGGAAAAATGGCGCACATCGGTAACTTCTTCACCTACGGTATCTCGCGATCCATGATCGGATTCAATCACCATAACGGGCGGTGTTGTCGATTCTCGCACAATAGTCTCAATGAGGGTGACTAATTTTTGATTCAAAAAGAGAAGCTGGCCGAGATATTGTGCCCTTCCTTGTTCAGTAACCCCACTGGCTTCTTCTTCTACAAAACGTCCATCCTGATGAAACACGAACGGCGAATGGGTAATAAAATGCACAAAAGTGAACGTTGGTTCTTTGCGCGCGGGTACCTTCGCCAGTTCGTCAAATTGATAAAAGGCGCGAGTCCACTGCAGGCGGCGCACATCAAGAAATGCCGGTTTCCATGGCAAAAATGGCTCGATACTTTTATACAGTATCTGTGGGAATTCCGGCATATATCCTTTATTAACATTGATATCGGCATAGTGGTTTTTGTAAGTGGCGTCCCACCAGGAGCCAAAATGAATGTACGTGTATCCTTGCGATTTCAAAAATCGTCCGACCGCATGGTCCTGAAGAAGTCGATCGGTGTTTGTGGTCTCTGCTGAAACAATGCCGCCCGCGCTTAATGCTTCCAGATAGTCAAAATTTAAAATGGCAGGAAGCGAAAATTCTGTTTTTGCATAATTGCTGCGGCTCTCCGGCACTACATAAAAACCTTTATCGGCAAGATAGCCGATAAACTCGCCATTATCATTGCCGTAGAAATTTTTAAGTTCCCACTGACTCGCGTAGCCGTCCACAAGAAAATAATAAATGTCCGGTTTTGTATCGGCGGAAGACATGCTCGCAAACTCCGGCGCTTCTGATGCTGCGCGCTCCACCCACAATCGGCGGGCAGTAAAGGTGCCAATGGGCACCAACGAAAGGAAAAGAAATATCGTTGCGAATATCGTAAGAAATCGTGTAGTACCCGTAAGCGGACGCGAGGTGATCCATAAAAACCAAAGTCCCGTGAAGAGCGGAATAAAAAATCCGGCGATTAAATAACGCTGACGGATACCATATTCTTCCTTGAAAGGAAAGAGATTTGCGTACGCAAAAAAAAGCAGAAGGAAAAGCGAAGTGGCAATCGCCGCTTTACGGATGGTACGATAGACGACAAAAAAGAATAGGAATACCAGTGCGGCAATGGTAAGCGTGATTGCCGCCGAAAGTACAATATCGGCAATCACTATCTGATCAACATTATGCGCAAAAAGAAACAGCACCGGCGCAAGCGCAAAAAGAAACGGATGGAGCATATGTGTGGTATATCATCGCTTCACCATACAGTAAAGGAGGCGTTGAGAGTCGCCGAGGGAGGCGATTTCTTTGACAGTAAAATATTTTTCGAATGCCTCTTCAAACGCTGATCGCGTGTAGCCGAAAAAAATATCCTTGCGGGCCACAAGCAAACGCCGGGTGTTGGAATCTTCTTTGGGCACAAACTCAATGATAAGCGATGTGCATACCGAAGCAAAAAATTCCGCGATTGATTCAAACGGCAAATTGTTTGAAATGGCCAGATGATGGATGAGCGCTAAGGCAAGCGCCGTATCGCAGGGACCCCTTTGCAAAAAGGTCATGCGCTCTTGATTGCCCCAGCCAAGAGCGGGACTTGGGTTCATAAGATCAATAATGAGAGGAAGAAGACACGCCTCATTATTTTTGCGAACCTCCTGATAATTTTTTTCTACCGCAGCCGGATCGTTATCAAACGAAATAGTCATAATATTTTTACCACTCGCCAGCCGACTGAAAAATCCGGTATTCGCTCCAAAATCCCATACTGTCTTGGGCGCAATCTTATCAAGACATCTGGCAACAAAATCAGCTTTCTCCCGCATGGCTTGATCCGAATAATTAGTCTCCTCATAATAATTCGCCCATTCTGTGCCCTTCGGTTTCCATGCGAGACGCATAATAGCCGCTTCAAGATGTTCAGTAAGACGCAACAATGTTGCGCGATTCATCGCGCTCATGCGCCGGCCCTCCAAGGGCTTAGAAATAACATATCCATGACTTTTCGCATGCAGATGAAGGTGAATGAGAAGCGCGGGATGCAGCATGCTCGTCCAAGGAAGCAGTCTTGTCGCCAAATCAAGCGGAACGCCATCGAGAAATATACGCGATAACGTGTTAAGGCGTACATCGCGGTAGGCCATGAGCGCCAAAGGAGCCAAAAAATGCTGACAGAACTGCCGATATCCCATCCATGGCTCGCCCTCACGATAGCGTTCAAAGGAAAGTGTATCTATAAAAACTGGTTTGCCGTGCAAAAATTGGATATTAAAAGCGCTCGCATCTTTTAAGATCATGCCGGTGGCAAGTGCTTCTTTTTGAATTGCAAGTGTGGTGAGAGCGGCTTCTTTGAGCTGACTGAAACACCATTCATACGGATAAGAAATAAACGGGATGATTTCGGGCTTAATCGTATGGTCATCGATTTCAGTGTGCGGAATAAGAATATTTTTTTTGATAAGACGCGCGTAGAAACCGGAATCCATCAGCATCCGGTAATCTTCTCGGTAGCTTTTATTAATGTGGCGGAAAAGCGTGCCATCGCGCCAAAACAAAAACCCGCTCGGATCACGGAAGGAGCTGGGAAGATTACTATTGTTTTTCATGGGAATGAGAAATCTCCTCGGACTTCTCTGCTGGTTTCGAACGCCTGAAAAACGAAAAAATCCTGTGCCAAAATGCTTTCATGCTCAACGGAATCGCAAACGCAAGCGCCAAGAGCATCTGTATCAAATAACTGCCAGATCCCAAATCCAGATATGCATGCGCTAAAAATGGCATCATCAAAAGTAACACGATCATAGTTTTTATAATACCAAATTTGTGTTCTCTTCGCAAGCATGTTTTAGGCAGCCATTGAAAAAAAAGAAAAAATGATGTGCTATAGCTGTATATGTGCGGTATTGCAGGAAGCATCAACTTCAAAGAAGAGCCGGTGAGCGAGAATCTGCTCAAAACCATGACCGAGACCATGGTACATCGGGGGCCGGATGATAGCGGCTATTTTCGTGATGCTCATGTCGCCCTCGGGTTTCGGCGGCTCTCAATCATTGATCTGGGCGGCGGCAAGCAGCCCATGAGCAACGAAGACAATACCATTTGGGTTGTTTTTAATGGCGAGATTTATAATTTTCAAGAATTGCGTAATCAACTTTTGGCAAAAGACCATGTGTTTAAAACAAAATCAGATACGGAAGTGATCGTACATGCATATGAAGAATGGGGGGATCGCTGTATGGAGCGTTTTTGTGGTATGTTCGCATACGCGCTCTATGATCAAAAACAGAAAAAAGTAATATTCGCGCGCGACCGCTTGGGCGTAAAACCCCTCTATTACGCGTGGGTGGATGGCCAACTATTGTTCGGCTCCGAGATGAAAGCAATTCTCGCGCATCCAAAATTTGATCGCGCTCATTCGCTTTCAGCTCTTTCTTCTTATCTCACCTTTCGTTATCCGCAAGGCGCACAACCCGTATTTGCAAACATGAAGCGTCTGGAGCCGGGCCATTATCTTGTCGTCACTCCTACCAGCGCTTCGCTTACAAAATATTGGGATGTTCCTTTTTTTGCACGTAAAGAAGACTTCGGAGAATATTACTATCTTGAACGCATCGGCGAACTGCTCACAAAAGCGGTGCAGCGCCGCATGATCAGCGATGTGCCTATAGGCATGTATCTTTCCGGCGGACTTGATTCTTCCATCGTGGCCGCCCTCATGAGCGGCATATCGCCTACACCCGTTGAAACGTTTTCTATTGGATTTCCGGAAGACAAATATAATGAAACGGATGCGGCCCAATTCGTCGCACGCCATTGCGACACTAATCACCATGCGTTGTTACTTCCGCAGGAAAATTATTTGGAACTTCTGCCAAAAGTCATTCGCATAAAAGACGCGCCCCTTTCCATCCCGCATGAAATTGCGCTCTATCAACTTTCTTGCGAATTAAAAAAATATGTCACGGTGGCATTGAGCGGCGAGGGATCCGATGAGCTTTTCGGCGGCTATGGCAGAGTTCAACGTTCACCGATGGATTGGAAAAAAATTCAGTTTGTTCAGCGCTATGTGCCGCAACGCATGCGACAGCCGGTGATAGCCGCGCTTGGCGCCGGCACCCATGCTGATCAGTGGCTTGCGATCCCGAATGCCATGGAGCATCTATTTTCGGTGTATAACTGGATTTCTTTTAAAGAAAAATGGTCGCTTTTTTCTGATGAAGTCAATGAGGCGCTCGCCTATGATGAGCAAGAAAAAAAGGCATGGGCCGCGCATTTTGATTTAGTAAAAGATGGCGATCCGTATGATCAGGTGCTCTATCTTTTTGAAAAACGCCATCTGCTCTGCCTGCTTGATCGCTTAGATGCCATGAGCATGGCGGCAAGCGTGGAAGCGCGCGTGCCGTTTGTGGACCACGAGCTCGTAGAATTTGTCTCAACCATTCCTTCGTATTATAAATTGCGCTGGCGCTCGCCTCTGCACAAAGCGCGCGCGCTCTTTACTACGAGCTTTTCTGCTTCCGAACGCCTTGATCAATCAAAGGATATTTTGCGCCGCTACGCGCGCACGTTGCTGCCTTCTAAAATTGTTGATCGCAAAAAACTAGGATTTCCCGTGCCGCTTGATGCGTGGATGAAACAAGGACTTGCCGCATACGCAAAAGAAATTCTCCTTGACGAGCGTAGCCGTAGACGCGGCATTTTCAACACTGCAAATCTCGAGAAGCTGATGAATAATCAACAGCCGCTCGACTACGATTTCTGGGGCAAAAAAATTTTTATGATTCTCAATATCGAACTCTGGTTTCGTATGTTTGTTGACAAAAATAATTAATTATATGAGGGGTCGGGGAGTTTCTCACACCCCCAACACCTCCGATTTAATCTCCC
>CAYHZD010000002.1:11167-36649 GCA_964361035.1 uncultured Candidatus Saccharibacteria bacterium | reverse complement strand
GAAAAACTCCGCGAACTTTGCTGGCAAAAATTACGCGCGCATGGCGTCAATGTTCTCCTCAATACGGAAGCAAAAGAAAACGAACTGGGTCGCTATGACTTTGTGATAGTCGCTACCTACGCCAGCAATAATGCCTTTCTTTCTCACTTCGCGCACGCGAAAAAACACTATCAATTCGAACTTTGCGAAAAACCGGTTCTCGAGCTTCCCGCACAATTTGCAAATAAGAGTATCATGGTGCTCGATGGCCCTTTTATGAACATCAATCCTTTTGGCCGAACAAATCATTTTGTCATGGGGCATGTGGAGCACGCGATCCATCACAAAAATATCGGCGAATTTCCAGAAATTCCGGATTCATTTAAGCCGTTACTGAATCGAGGCGTGATCGCCAACCCTCCTGTCACCAATATCAAAAAAATGCTTTCCGCAGCCGAGCAATTTTTCCCGGGTATTGAAAAAGGCGCGCGGCATATCGGATCTATGTTTACCATTCGCACCGTGCCTCCCTATCGTGAGCACGATGATGCCCGCCCCACCTTAGTAGAGCAAATCAATAATAAATTGGTGCTTGTTTTTTCTGGCAAAATTGTCACGTGCGTAGACGCTGCTCGAGAAATCCGACAATGCGTACGGCGCGGTTCTGCCAGCTAAAATACCTAGATTGTTCTTTTGCGTTTTTGGCGCGCCTCTCCCTTTCTTCTCGATGATCAAATGCGTATCGTATGGTCTCTTCAAATGCTTTTGCCGAATACTCTTTTACTAAAAATGCGTTATCTTCATTCAGAAATTCACGCACCGCAGGAAGATCGGTGGTCACAAACGGTATGCCCGAGGCCATATATTCAAATATCTTAATGGGCGAAAAATACCGCTGCGCTCTCTCTGTATCACTGCGATACGGCGCAATCAATACATCTGCGGCGCGCAAATACATCGGCACGCGGCGTAAATCCTGCTTTCTGATATGGACCATATTCCCTTCTTGTTTCTCTGCATGTGCGCCCACTATGACAAAAAGAATATCAGGCAATGCTTTGGCAATATCCCTTATAATATCCGTGCCCTTCCAGCCAAGCGTGCTGCCCGCATAGAGCACAATCCTTTTATCCTGCGGAAAGCCGAGATGCGCGCGCGCTTCGTGAGGCGATGGCAAATGGTTAAAGAGCGCCTCGTCAAAACCATTTGGTCCTACCATCATACGTTCGAGGGGAACGCCGTAGCGCTCATGAATTTCTTGTATTTTTGCGTGGTTGGAAGAAATAATGCCTCGTGCTTTCTGAAAGACACGCCGATAAATAACATGAAAAAACTTACCGAGTGATTGGCATTCGATAAAATAATTTTTCTGAAATGGAGAAGAAATGTGGGAGAGAAAATACGCGAGCAGAAAATCGCGAATATAAAATACGGTTTCGGGCGGCTCGTGCCGAGTTATACTCGACTCGCGTTTTATGAGCTTGCGTAATCGCAGAGCAGAAAAAAAACTTTTTGGCCAAAATATGGGCGGCGGTCCAAGCACCTCAATGACGAAAGGTCGTTCAATACCATAACTTCTCAACACTTCCTCTTTGCTCGCCAAAAGCGGCCCGATCACGAGCGTAAAATCGTCCACCAAATCATTGAATGACGCCGCCATCTTCATCACATTGACCCGATTGGCATACGGTGAAGGATATTGAAGAGTGGTAAGATAGATAAGTTTCATACGCGTTTGCATACAAAAATGAGGTTATACGAAATATATTTGATGAAAGGAATGCGGGCGATGAGGCGGTCGAGAAAAAAAGACGTGTGCGGGCAGAGGCGGTAGAAGGGTTTGGGGATGACACCGAAGCCGTAGAGGCGCCCGATACACAGGCCGTGGCGCGCGAGCATATGTTTTGTTTTTCTATATGAAAGATGGTTGAGACGGCGGCCGCGCAGACGATACCACCACACCATCGGCAGGCGAAAACTCCACGTGTTGCCATGGATATTAAAAATAAAAACGCCGTTTGCGAAAAGTTTCGGCGCAAGCACGGCGAGTATCGCATCGCGTAATGGCGGCTCGGCGTTCAACAAAATACGAAATGCAGTCATGATATCGAATGATTGCCCGCGTAATACATCATTCGTGGTAATATCCGCCTCAACAAGCCGTGAACGATGTAATTTTTCTTTGGCGATAGTAAGCATTTCATGCGCAATATCAACGCCGACTGATTGATCTACTTTAGTTTCCACATATCCGATAATGCGCCCGGTGCCACACCCGAAATCAAAATAGCGTACATAAGGAATCTGCTTTTTCAATAGTACTAGCTCATAATCAAGAATCTTTTTTTCTTCCTGCCATACATAATCATCATACGAACCAACGCGATATACGTCGCGTTCGTAGCGTTCTGTTTTGACCGCGCTTTGATGGGAAAGCCGATAATTTTTCATACACGTTTAATAAATGCTGATAATTTTTTCTGCCTCTCCTGCCATGTATATTTTTTCGCGTCTTCTCTCGCCTGCCTCCCCAGTCGCTCTCTTTTTTCTGTATTTTCGTAAAGTTCCGTGACCGCGCTCGCGAACGCATCCGCCGCGGGCTCCACTATCATAGCATTTTGTTCATTCAGCACCTCGCGATCAGCCGGCACTACGGAAGCCACGATTGGCTTTCCCGCGGCAAGATATTCATAGAGTTTGGAAGAAATACTGCCGGCATACCCTTTTACTTTGGGGTTGAGCAACACATCGGCCGCGCGCAGATAGGCGGGAATTTCTGTTGGATTCACGCGCCCGATACGAAAAACCTGATCGTGGTCGCCTCCCGTTTCTATGTCTTTTAATCCTACTAAAAAGAGGATATGATTGCGCGGGAGACGCGTCATCATATCAGTAAGAATCTTCACATCATAATAAATACCTTGACTCCCTCCTACGTAAAGAAGGATGAAAGCATCCGGAGGGAGCCGATATTCTTGCCACAATGGTTTTTGCGGCGCGTCAAACGCGACAAGGTCCACACTCGCGCACGGAATAATCGCATGCGGTTTTCCATACGGCTGATACTCATCGCGAAGAGCGCGCGTGATGAATATATGCGCGTGCGCGATATAAAACGCAAGGCGCCAGAGCCAATGGAGAAAGGGCCATTCATGATTCCCATGAATTTCAAAAATTACTTTTTTGCCCAGCAGACGCGCAATCGCCATAGAAACGAGCAAGCGCGGGTCGCGCGTATAATAGATATCAAATGTCGAAGTATTTTTTATGATGTGCCACGCCAATAGATGCACGCGTTGTATAACAAAACGCACATCAATGCCATGTCGTGTCATCATTTCTTCGGACATACAGCTCTGGGCACCCGAAGAGACAATGGTTACCTCGCAGGCGCCATCAGTGGCAAGCAATGCGGCGGTTTTAAGAATATTATGTGCATGCGCGCGCCGCAAGCAAAGGTTGGCGCGCGTTGCGTATAAAAGGCGTATCATTGAAAATTCCTTAAAAGAATGGTATAATAATAGTATGAATAATACCATATTTCCAAAAAAAGTCCATCTTTTGGGTTGCGACATCAGCGACCCCGCTCTTCAGCATATCCTTAAACAAATTCTTTCCTTAAAAAGTCTCGCGTTCTCGCCCGTGTGCCTCCCCGATCTTCTCATGAAGCCACGCGTAGAGGCGCCGGCGTCTTTTGCCGCCGCCACCCGCAACACCATTGTGCAGGATTTAACTGCTCCGTCCGTGGGCTGCGGCATGGGGATCGCAAAAACATCGCTCACGCGCGATCAGATGAATGTCGATTTTTTTGAACGATTTTTTCAAGAAATGCGCGGAGGGCTTGGTCCGCGCTACGGGTTTTTCAAAAATTGCTTGCTTTGGCTTGGGGTTCTCGCGCGGCCAAAACAGCCATATGATCTTTCAGGCCAGGAATTTGAACGCGTTATCCGCCTGGGCGCTTCCGCGGTCATTGAAAAATATGGATTTCCCTCTTCTCTCCTCGATTCAATCGAATATCGCGGATCTCTCTTTAACGAATATGAACAAAAGAATCTTGCCATAAAAAATATTCTTCCGCGTGTCTCTTTTAAAACCGGCATGCATGATCTTGGCTACGGATTTAAAGGCAATCACTTTCTCGAAATTCAATACGTGGAAGAAATTCTCGATCCCGCGCTGGCAAAACAATGGGATATTACAAAAAATCAGATTATGATCATGTTCCATGGCGGCGGAGGGGCGGTGCCGTATCATGTGGGTCGCTACTACGGCAATCGCAAAAAAAATACAATGCGACAAAAAATCGGCCTTCTGGTTTTTAAAACACTCTTTCATTTCGGCTCCTTAGACGGCATAAAAAACTTCTGGCGGCGTTTTGTGTACTTTATTCTCCCACGGCCGTTTACCGAAATTCCTGCCAACTCCCAAGAAGGCAAGCGCCTCATGCAAGCGCAGAAAGCAGCGCTCAATTACAGCTACGCATTTCGCGTGGCCATGCTCAAACGCATTCAAGAAAGTATGCAAAAAGCGGCAAGTAATCCGCAGGCAGAAATTAATCTCGTGTGGGACGCAATTCACAACAGCATTCTCCCCGAGATTATCAAGGGAGAGCAGGTCATGGTCCATCGTCATACGGCCAACCGTGCGCATCCCGGGAAACCCCTTATTGTCTCTGGATTTAATACCACGTGTTCCTATCTTGCGGTGGCCTTGCCGGGCGCAGAAGAACGCCTTTTTTCAGCCGATCACGGCGCCGGTGGCGTTATCAAACGACTTGAGGCAAATGGGCAATCGCGCACGCATCCCGATAACCATAAAACATTAATATACCAATCAAAAGAGCCGCGCATAAAAGAAGCGGCTCATATAACGGACGAGGGTATCAACCATGTGATGGATCATTTGGAGCGCGAATCCATCGCGCGCCCCGTGATCCGCCTGCGCCCTCTGGCGGTGTTTAAGGGATAGCATTCGAGCGCGTCGCTAGTTCTATCAAATGACATGCGAACACATAGGTCTCATCCAGAAGATGTTCAGCATTCAAATCTCCGGCGTCGAGCTCAAACCATCGATCGCGTATGGTGCAATCCCATCTTGCTCCAACATGTACTAAACACCAACAAATTTCTTCATCGTTCCGAAGTAATCTTGGCAATTGAAGAAAAGGCGCAATCTGTTTGCAACGAAATACGGAGTAAGTAGTCATCGTCGTAATAACATCCGTGTGGATGAAGTGAATGCCCCTTAGCGTTTTCGTGCTTTCTGCGAAAGAAACAATTTTAGCAAGATCAAATCGTACCGGTTCAAAAGAGAGTGAGGTATCCCCGGCCCTGCAGGCAAGATCTCTCCACCACCCCATAATAAGACGAACGAGATCATGGCGTGGTGAAAAAATAAAACAGTTGGTAAAAGAATGAGACGTAAACCAGCGAACACAAATGCGAGCCGAGATGGTGCCACTCATCCAATGTTGGGATGTCGGACTTTCATGTAAATCATAGTTTAGGACCATTCCTGAATCAAAAATCGTTCCATTGCCGCCTGCCAAAGAAAACATTTCCAAAGCAGCTTGATGGATCAAAACAATCGCCTCCTGCGGAGCACGATACCAGTATCCTACAATATCTGTAGACATCATCATTCCTTCTCCTTTCATTTAATTTGTTAAAGAGAATCTAATCAATACATTATTAGGATATTTCGGATTATAGCAATAATTCCCCAATGTAAAAAGCGCTGGAGATACCAACGCTTCAAAAACACGGAGACGATCAAACAAAAAAGTCAAAAGTAGGTGCAAGCTTTTTGAGAAGCTCATCTACGGACATCTTTGACGGCAAAAATCCAGCGTCCTGTAATTCATCGATCGAGAAGCCGAGATCGCGCATTTCTGGCCATACGACGCCGATTCTTTTGAAATCTTTTGGGGGATAACCAGCGCCTGCCAACTCTTTAAGACTATATCCGGCAATACGCGCCAATTCAAGTGAGATATTATCGTATCCCTCAAAGGCAACGCGAAATTGTCTTGCTGAATAACCACCGCGAAAAATGTCTTGTACGGAGAAACCAACTCGGTTAAGCTGCTTTGCGGAATACCCCGCTCCACGCAATTCGTGGACCGTATACCCTCCCATGCGCATCTCTTCAGCGGACAGATTCACTTCTTGAGCAGAAAATCCCGCCTCGCGCAAATCATGAGCAACATACCCTGCGGTGCGAATATCGGCGATTGAGTAGCCGGCTTTACGCAATTCTACGGCACTATATCCTCCTTTGCAGAGTTCGAAAGCAAAAAAAGGAACCTGTACCAATAGACTTGCGGGGATATGAGCTGATTTAAGATAGGCGAAAGGGAAAACTTCCTCTCGCAAAGCACGAAGGGCCGCCAGAGGCCATTCGCCTCCCTGTTTTTCTGCCCGAGCCCAAAGATCACGGACTGTCCAATCGTTGATTGCTCCCATCATTCCTTCTCCTTTCTTTTTTCTTTCTTACTTATCGCTTCTTGTAGAATTGAGACACGAAGAGACGCTTTTTGAGCGGCGCATTGGGGCGCTTCATGTCAGTAAAACTCTCAGAAATGAGCGAAAGACCCGCGATGTTCGCCAAATGGGCGATACCTTCGGGATCGAACTGAGAGAAATATTTAATATGGCCGGTGGAAGAAAAAAGGAATTTATGGCGCGATTCTCCCTGCGCGCATCCATTCGTGTAACTGGTAAAAAATACGCCGCCTGGTTTTAGCAATAATATGTTCCCCTTTCTTTAACAAAGATTTTCTAAGATATATATTGCAAAAGATTTGAAATTATGTCAATATATCGGCATGAAATGGCAGTGCGAAAAAAAATATACGGTAAAAAGCACAAGGGGAGGGCCCTTGTGTTTACCGAATCTGCATCACAAAGAAAATTTAGAAGTTCCCTCTCCTTTTGTGGCGGCAACCGAAGGTACGATAGTGCCAATGTTTTCGGCCCCTTCCATGAATTGTGGCATGGGGTTGATTATGAGCAAGCTTACCAAAAACGATGTTGACGAAACATTTTTCGCAGAATTTTCGCGCCTGATGCGCCGCGAGGTCTCACCGCGCTTTTCGCGTTTCAAAACACTTCTTTTGTGGCTCGGGCTCGCCCAACGCCCTCATCTGAAATATGACCTTAGCGTGCGCGAACTTGAGGAAGTAATGCTTCACGGGGCGCGCGCCGTATTGCAAAAATATACTCTGCCGAAAGAAATGCTTGCCCATATTGAACATGAAGGGCAGATGTTTCGTGATGAAAAAAAACAAAATGTTATTTTTTCAGAAATCCTGCCGCGTTCCAGTTATACCAACGGTCTCCATGATATGGGGTTCAACTTTGGCGGTAATCATTTTTTGGAGACGCATTATGTTGAAGAAATTATTGATGAGCAAACGGCAAATAAATTGGGGTTACGAAAAGACCAGATCGTTTTTTTCTATCACGGCGGCGGCGGGCACGCTACTTATCATTTAGGCCGCTATTTCGCGCGCCGCGCAAAAAATACGGCGCTTGAAAAGATTATATTGTTCTGGCTCAAACTATTCTTCCATTTCGGATCATGGCAAGGCCTGCGGCGCGCGCGCGAGCGCTGGCGTTATTATTTTTCACGCACACCATTTCCGGAAATTCCACTTGCTACCGAAGAAGGAAAACGCCTCATGCAGTCCGTTAAAGCAGGGCTTAATTATGGCTACGCGTTCCGCGCCGCTCTTTTCGCGCGCGTGCGGGACGCGCTGATTGATATGGGGTACGCGCCGGAAACCGTCTCGCTCCTCTATGATGCCGCCCACAATACCATATTCGAAGAAACTCATGATGGCGCATCTCTTGTTGTCCATCGCCAAGATGCCATGGTGGCGCGCCATGAAACGCCTGTTTTTATCGCGGGGTTCAATAATACGCGCTCCTATATCGGCGTAGGCACCGGCAATGATGGCTCCTCGCTCGCTTCGGTCTCCGCGAGCGCGGCCGCCACGATCAAAAAAATTGACGGACAGAAAATTGACGCTCCAGGTGCGTCAATCGGTATGCATACGACAACCATTTATCGTCACAAAGAACCATTGATAAAAACAGTTGAGCATATTTCCGACGAAGGCCTCCTTGCCATTGCGCGCGAATTTGAAAAAGATGGTATCATCAAGCCAGTCGCCTTTATCCGCCCCCTGGCCGTCATCAAAGGCCCACGTTAACATGGAATCTATACAAGAACTTCGCGAAATGCTGCAAAAAGAGAAGGTGGCGCCGGAAGGATGGCGCAGGCCATTGGGATATTATGCGCTGCAGCGGTTTCCTTCGATTTATATCACGCGCTTTTTACTATCCACCCCTCTTACTCCAAATCAAATTACCGTCATTGGATTTTTCGTCGGTCTCATTGGTTGTGTCTTTGTACTCCAGTGGGCATGGCATCTCAAACTCATCGGCATCGGGCTTCTCTATCTCAATGTATTGTTTGACAAAGTTGACGGCGAACTCGCCCGCCATAAGAAAATATATTCCCTCAAAGGCATCTATCTTGATTATGTCAATCATTTTCTCATTCCTCCACTCTTTTTACTTGCGCTCACCTTCGGCCTTTTGCCCTTCTCTCTTATTCATCCTACGGTTCTTTTACTGGCCGGCATTGCCGCGGCGTGCGCGATGATACTCTTGCGCATCCAGCAAAATCTAGCCGAAATTCTTTATATCAAAAAGTATCTGCCGAACTGCGATCGGCTCACGCTATCCGAAACACTGCATGACTCAGCCATGTCTACGATCAAACAACAGCATCCATTTGCCGCGACGCTTCTTTGGCTCTTTCACCATATTCAGGAACATTTCTTGCATCTTTGGATATTTGTGTTTTTACTGATCATTGAACGTTATCTCCTTGCCGATTTTATATTCCACCCTCTTATGTCTTGGCTTCTCCTTGTGCTGGGCATCGCACTTCCTCTTATGGTAGTGGAAAATATCATCAAAGGATGGGTTGGCATTGAATCGCGTATTGCGGAAATAAAAAAACGGACGGAATAATCATCCGTCCGAACGATACCAGGCCTTATCATTCGTCGTGCGCCGGCTTCCCGGCCAGATAAACGGGCATTGTTCAGAGGCTTTTTTTGCTTTCTCTTGTTCTCGCATCCTTGCGAGTAAAAGGCGATCCGGCTCAAAATGCCCGTTTGGAAAAAGTGTGCCGATTCTTTCCAAATAAAATGTTGAACCGGAACAGACGGTGTCATGGATAGCCAGACAAAGGCCGTTCCAAAGCGTCTCTAAAGCAATATCGCTCAAAAATCGAGTATAGCGCTGAATGACCGTTATCATGCACTCCCCCACCTCGCGAAGGCAAGCGCTTCCGTAGATATGCCCGCCCATGAATGGAGGAGGAAGGCAAAACATCTCTTGTACCATATCCACCCGGCACAGGACGCGCCAAAATTTTCCATCCAGTAAAAACTGCTTTTTTGCTATTTCATATCCGATAAAATGAAGATCAGGAGCAAAAAAAATTCGATTACCTTCTGCCCGCTTTAGATTTCCCACCCGAGGAAGTTCAATGGTGGCATAATCGGAGGAAAGCAGCGTCTGTTCGATATCTTCCTGAAAAGAAAATACCAACATCGCGGCAAGCTTTGTCGGCTCAAGCGCGCCATCCCATGCAGGAGCGCCGGCTGCAAATGCTTCTTGCGCCAATGCCAGATAATCCGAAAATGATGTGAGCATTTTTTACTCCTTTCTTGATTGCGTTGAATCTATATTATTTATACGATGCCGCTATTTTTTCCGCAAGAGCCGCTGCCCCGCCCACAGGATAATACGTGCCGCGATCTATTGTATGATCATTGCGATATAAATAATGTTCTAAACTGTTCCCCTACACGCACCATATCATAGCGCTCAACGAAATGTTTTAATTCTTCAATGTCATGGCCCGAATGGGAAAATATTTCACGCATATTGCCGGCAAAACATTTGATGTCGTCGGGTTTGCAAAGACTATACTTCATTGATTCCGGAATAATTTCCGCAACCCCTCCCACCCTGCTTGCCACAAATGGCGTGCCACTTGCCATGGCTTCCAGTAAAACATGCGGGAATCCCTCTTCGTCGGAGGGCATAAAAAATACATCGGCGGCGCGCATATAAAGGGGGATTCTGCGCGCCGGTATACTTCCTTCAAATTGCACAATATCTCCTAATTTTTGACTTTTGACTTGTGACTTGTGACTTTGCTCCTCTGGTCCCGATCCAACAATCAGGAATAACATATCGGGGATGTCACGCATTACATCTGCAATCGCTGCAATACGGTGCGCTCCTTTGCGTTTCGAAAGACGATGTACGAACAATGCGACTTTTTTTTTCTGTGGGATACCCAATATATTGCGGGCCTCTTTTTGAGACGGCAGATTGCGATACGCGGTAAGATCAATCCAATTCGGCATCACGCGCACCCGATCTTCGCGCAGTCCATAATGATTTCGATATTGCTCGGCAATCCCCGGCGTGCCCGTCACCAAGATCGTATTGCGTAATATAAAACGAAAGAAGTGCTCTTCAAACCAGCTGCGATCTTTTTGATAGAGCCACGGCATACCGCAGTTCCAGTACCATACGCGCCCGCCCAGCAATGTCGTTGCGATAATGCTCATGAAAGCGCCATAAAAAGAATAATGGACATAAAAATTTTTATATCCGCGTAAACGCAACCACGCCAGATGCGGCAGAAGGCGCACACGCTGATGTTTTTCTTCAATGACCGCAACATCCATATTTCTGGATATATGTTTGATAAATCCGCCGAGATAATAAAAATGCGTGCCGATATCCGGATGATATTCTGGCAATATATATACCAACTTCGGCCGCGTCAGACGCGGCTTCGGCATATTACATCGCGTGAGCGCGTATTCCCAATGCGCCTTCATGTGCTTTCTGTATTCATCGTGAGAAATCAACGCGAGGGGAATAACGTGAAGCCTCTGTATCATCACTTTTTTCATTGCTTCTGCCACCATTTCCTCATCGCCCACCGGCACGAAGAAACCATTTTCTCCGTTTTTTACTATTTCGCCGGCGACTCCCACATCCGTCATCACCACCGGCACGCGATGGCGCAAGGCATCCACCACCGTACGTCCATAGCCCTCATAATTTGAAGTGAGAAGATAGGCGTCTGCCTGGCGCCAATACGGCTCAAGATCGTCCTGCCAACCAAAAAACTTGATGTTGGAATTTGGAATTTGGAATTTGAAAACGAGAAATTTGAGTCTTTTTTCTTCGGGGCCGGAACCGACTATGATTAATCGCGCCTGGGGATGCGTTTCGACTATTCCCCGAAACGCCCGCAGGGCAAGCGGAATATTTTTTTCTCTAGTGAGGCGCGAGACCATAAGAAAAGTGAAAACATTGTCATTGCGATTCGTCACTTCATTCCTCAAAGTGACCTCAGAGATAGGCAATACCATGATATGTTTTTCCTGGATCACGAGTCGTTCAATCAACGATTGTTTAATCCGCTCGCTTACGACCCGGATCGTAGTCGCGCGCGGCAGTAACCATCGAGCCAGCATCACACGAATTTTATTTTTTATTGATTCGCGCCAAAACCACGGACTGAACATATCCGTGTGCACCTGCAATTCCAGCGGCACGCCAAATCGCCGCGCAAGTAGCCACGCCACAAGCCCGCGCTCAAATGGATCCTGACTTGTAATCAAAAAATTGGCGACACCCGTTTGTTTCAGGATGCGACTCCCCTCTCGCCACGCACGAAAAAACCCGCTCATATTATGTGATCCTGCAATCACAATGGGGTAGAGTGCTTCCACCATGCCGCGATACTCGTCAAAGCGCTTGGCTGCCTGCGACCCTTTGCGCAAAATTTCAGGATCCGAGCTGATCATAAGAATTTTCATAGAATGTTGGATAGGGTCTCTCCGACCATTCTCTTTTTTGTAAATTGCGCTGCGGTTCTTCGACCGTTTTCTGAAAGCGTCTGCCGCAAAACCGACTCACGCAAAATACGCGTGATCGCTTTTGCAATTTCCTGCTGATGATTGTAATTCACCACGAGCGCATTTTCTTCATTTTTTACAATTTCACGATTGCCACCCGCCGATGTCGTAACGATTGGCGTGCCTACTGCCATGGCTTCGATCAGAAGATGTGAGAAACCTTCGTAAGCGGTATTAAGCACAAATACATCGGCGGCACGTAAATACTGAAGTACCTCTGCATGAGAGAGCGACCCGATGAGATGAATACGATCCCCCAATTTGTCATTCATGATTCTTGATTCAAGTTTTAATTGTTCGGGGCCAGAACCAATAATAACAAGTTTTATTATTGGCTCATTTGCAAAAACATTTGTCATACTTTCTATCAACGCGCCAAAACCTTTCCATGGCACGAGCCGCCCCACCGAAAGAATTATTTTTTCGTTTTCAGCAATCCCGACCATGCGACGCGCTTCCTCTTTGATCGGCAATGATGCGGGAATTTCTACCGCGTTGGCAATAACCACAATGCGTTTCTGCGGCACCCCCCACTGTGCCACCACACCAGCCAGATAATGACTGACGGTGATCACACAATCGGCACGTTTTGCCGTCCATGATTCCAATTTGCGCAATGCTTGCACGCGAAATCTATATTTCTTTTTCAAAAAATCGTCGAGTAAATCCGTCACGCCAAAACGCTGAACCCCCTGCTCCCACGCGTAATCGCCAACTACTTTCAAAACAAACTTTTTGCGCAATATTGTTGCGGCGAGCATCGCCGGCACTCCCTCGCTCACCGGCTGCTGCGCGAATACAACATCCGCTCTCATACCATTCCATAACACAGATAAAAAATAAAATAGGTGACGGATTCCTTTCGGTAATTTCCGTGATATTCTGTGAATTTGGAATTTGGAATTTGGAATTTGTTTGGTTATTGTATCTTGGTTATTGGTTATTCTATCTCCATATGTCACTATGGCCACTTTTATGCCTCGCGCACTGAGCTCGTCAGCGATCGTATGAGAGTACGTAGCCGGTCCTCCAATATCCGGCGGATAAATGCCAGTTGCAATCAATACGCGTAGCGTATTTTTCTTTGCAAAAAGCGCGTACATGCGATCGGCAATGCCATGCCAATCATAGTGTTCTTCAACGAGTTTTTTGCCGTTCTCCACAAGGCGCTGACGCAGCGCCCCGTCATTCAATAAATGCTCTATTTTTTCGGCAAGATCATCGGCATCATCGGGGCGGGCAAAAAGGCCTGTCTCGCCGTCTTTTAAAAAATCAGGAATGCCGCCCACCGGCGTGCCAATAATAGGGAGCCCCGCCGCCATCGCATCCAAAAATGCGCTCCCTAATCCTTCAGATCGCGAGGGGCGCACAAACACGTCGGCCTGCGCCAGATAATCCGAAATTTTTTCGTAAGGAATGGTGCCGAAAAAATTTACATGGGCTTCTAGCTTGTAGCTTCTAGCTTGTAGCTTAAGGATTTCTTTTTCTGGGCCGTCGCCAAGAATCCAACATTGAATGTCGGGAATCTGTTCTCTTGCCTTGGCAATGGCGTCTATCAGGATATCAATGCCATTTTTTTTCACCAACCGCGACGTCGTAATAACAATTTTTGAATTTTGATTTGTAGTTTTGATTTTTGATTTTTGATTTTTGATTTTTTCAAGGTTCGCTCCATTCGGAATCACAGAAATCTCTCCTTGGTACCCAAAATCTCGCGCCATACTGCCAAGGTAATTGCTAATCACCTGTACCCGATCCGCCCATCGCAACGCCAGGCGCCATGAGAGCCCGACAAGACCGAAACGACTCCGCCTAATATGCTCTGAAGAATCGCCCTCCTGGAGTGTGAGCAACAGAGGAATGTTTTTATGCAAGCCAAAGAGCTTGAGCACAAAAGGTGCGCCGCTCGTAAAAGTCACCATCATGCTCCAAAAGCAAAGGATATCATTTTTTTTGATGAGCCGCCGCGCCAAAAAAGCGCCCACGAACGGTGAGATAATCTTATCGAATATCGGAATTCCTGCGCCAATTCGATAGACATCCACATTTCCGATGCGTTCGCGGCGTGGAAACGCGCTGTTCATACGCGCGGTTATAAGAAAAAAATCACAATCACTGATGTGATCCGTTATTTCTTTTATCGCAAGTTCCGCTCCGCCCAAAAGCGGCAGATAGGCCGTAGAAAAAATAACCACGCCTTGCTTTTTTTGCATAAATATATTATACAATTATTATGAAGAATAGTCAACAAACCATTTTATTTGTGGTCACCAAATCCGTCTGGGGCGGAGCGCAAAAATATGTCTATGATCTGGCAACCAACCTTCCTGCCGATCGGTTTCTTCCTTATGTAACTGCCGGCCCCGCACCACATGGCGAGGCAAACGGCAAAGGAACGCTTTTTGAAAAACTTGCCGCGCACCACATCCCCTATCATGAAATAAAAAATTTTCAACGCGACGTTGCATTTATACGAGAATGCGCAGCTTGTATTGAAATCCTGCGTGTGCTGTTGCACCTGCGGCCGCAGGTGCTGCATGCCTCAAGCCCGAAAGCGGCCGGCATTGCGGGAGTGGCCGCGTGGGGATATCGTTTTTGTACCTTCTTTCGTTATCCGCTCACCTGTATCATGACCGTGCACGGATGGACGAACCACGAAACATGGCGACCGCGGTGGCAGCAACGGCTCATTGGTTTTTTTTCACGCCTTACCAATCTTTTTTATCATACCATAATCGTCATAAGCCGCGCCGATTACCATACGGCCATTCGTGAGCGCCTCGCTCCTGCGGCAAAACTTGCGCTTATTCCCCACGGCATCCATGAACCCGACTATCAATTTTTTTCACGCGATGAAGCGCGCGCATTACTTCCGTTGCGCATCCGCAACGCCAACCCGCTCATCGGCACCATCGGCGAGTGGACAACGAATAAGGGACACCGCTATCTTATCGAGGCCGCGATAGAAATAATAAAAAGAAATCCGGATGCGCGTTTGGTGCTCTTCGGCTGGGGCGAAAAAAAACAACAACTTTCTGATCTGATACAATCGTATCACCTCACCGGCCATATTTCACTCATTGAGGGCGTGCATGATGCGGCACGATTTTTAAAAGCGTTTGATATATTTGTGTTGCCTTCCGTCAAAGAGGGTCTTCCGTATGTACTCCTTGAAGCAAAACTTGCAGGTGTGCCAATCATAGCCACTCATGTGGGCGGCATCCCCGATATCGTTGATGCTTCCTGCGGCATTCTGGTGCCTTCAGCCGATCCAGCTCTTCTCGCCGATGCAGTTTTTTCTTTGCTACAAAAAAACCTCTCGTCAATTGAGAGGTCGCCCGTGCGCACGATAGACGCCATGATCGCCGATACGATGCGGTATTACAGATAAAAGGGGTGTCGGAATACTTCTTCGATCTTACGCTTTCCCTGATAGGTCGCATCATGCCGAATGGGTCTGCGTATGTGTGAATTCATGCTTATTGCCTCGTTTTTACCGACATAAAATCCTATATGCCGATGTACGCCCGTTGCGCCAACTTTTTCTTCCCACACTATCACATCACCAGCTTGAAACAATTTTTTATCAATACGTTTCCAACCGCACTCAAGCATATCGATGATAATGCCGTTGACTGTCAGGTGCAGCGCGCCAATAAGATGAAACACGATCAGCTTAGAAGCAACAAAAAATGCGCAGGCGAGCCTGCCTCCTTGAACTAAATCTTTACTAATGAAAGATCTAGATTGTTCATCCCATACCAGTGCATAGCAATGCTGATATTCGCGAGAGCCCACGCTGTTTTGCACCATGGCGAGAAGGTTTTCTTTTATCTGAAACTTTTTTATTTCTATTTTTCCTGTCATGTCGCTCTCCTTTCAAGGATAATTAAATATATCATACGATATTTTTTTGAAAATACAAATAAAAAAACCCCGCTTGCGCGTGGGGAAGTAATATCTTTTAAAAAACATTACTCCACGCGTCAAAGCGGGGTGGGGTTACAACGCCCTTGGGGGCTGTTGCAAACTTTTGCGGACGAGCTGTCGCCAGAGAGTAGCTGTTCCGCAAACGACAGCTCATCCGCGCGGCCGAGGGACAGCCTAGTTCTCCTCTTCAGGACCACCGGCGGTCCGACTGGGGCCAGGGACACACGGCAATGCAAATTGGGAAACAACGGTCATGGGGTGAAAAAGGAACATATTAGGTGCTCGCGCCATAGCGGAGTACCTCCTTTCCTATAGATTTACCCCTATCATACTCCCCTCACAGAGGATGTCAAGTGCCTGGTCTCATAACCCCCTTAATCCCCCTTAGCTTAAGGGGGAGATACAATAAAATTTCCCCTCTTAAACTAAGAGGGGCTAGGGGAGTTACCGATATCTGCCGGTCCGCAACCACCACCAAATTTGCACCGTTTCCCAGAGCACCCGCAGGTAGCCGGACAATTTCACATGACTTTTCGGATCATTAATCCAATAAGCGGGCACGATGCCTATTTTGTAGCCAAACTTGCGAGCAAGCGCGAGCGCTTCAATATCAAAACCCCATCGATCAATTTTCGCGCGCGAAAAAATGCGCTCGGCGACTTCAGTGGTAAACGCTTTAAATCCGCACTGGGTATCCCAGATACCGCGCACCGCAAACAACTGAATAAACAAATTTCCCATATTACCGAGTTGACGTTTCAAAAATAACTGCGGCACCGCTTGGGTGGCGCCTTCTATGTCTTTTTTATCGCGCGAACAAATAACAATATCATGGCCTTGCTCAAACAATGGTTTCATTTTATCAAAATGTGCGATATCCGTAGAATTGTCCGCGTCCGTAAAAAGCCGAATGTCGCCGTGAGCTGCAAGCATCCCTTCGCGCACCGTATATCCTTTACCGCGATTTTCTTTGCGATCAATGACGCGCAGATTGGGCATCTCCGCACGCAAACCGTTGACTACTTCCGCGGTATTGTCCTTCGCGCCATCGATCACTACCAAAATCTCGGAATCAAATGGTTGCTCTTTAAGATATGCTACCACCCGCCGTAATGTTTTTGCGATACGATCTTCTTCGTTGTAGGCAGGAATAATAATGGAGAGATACATTTTTATATTCTATCAATATACTGCTGCAATATCAACGCCGCAGCTGCGGCATCGCGAAGCTCGCGTGCGGCATTATCTTTTACCATTTTCGTAGAAAATATTTCGTCTTCTTCGACAACTAAAAACCTATGATTACGCAGTTGCGCGATAAATTCCCTGACCTGTTTTGTCATGGCGGTTTCTTCACCGGAAAGCGCTTTTGGCAAACCCACCACAACCATCTCCACACCCTCTTTCTCTGCCATCTCTCGCAACCGCTCAAAAACATGTTCGTCGTTTTTGAGTACCGCGCGCGGAAATGCTATCTTCCCCTCCGCATCCGAAATTGCCACCCCCACGCGTTTGGTCCCAAAATCAATGCCGAGATATTTCATAACGATGTTAAAATTTCCGCTCCCTTTTTTGTAACCGCCACCGTATGTTCAAAATGCGCCGCCGGGGATCCATCGGCGGTGCGGTAGGTCCAGCCGTCGGAATCGAGTTTTATTTTTGAGGTCGAAGCAACCATGGGCTCGATGGCAATCACCATTCCCTCTTTGAGCTCCACACCTCTACCGTGTTCATGCCAATTAGGCACCAATGGCTCTTCGTGAAGCACATGCCCCACGCCATGACCGCCCAATTCGCGCGAAACAAGCTTGAATCCTTCTGCCTCCACGTATGGTTGAATGGCCACGCCAATATCGTGTACGAATCCGCCGGTTTTTACCTGCGCAATACCGACTTGAAGCGCTTTTTTCGTCACCTCAATCAAACGCTCCTTGTGACGATCAATGATTCCTACACCCACCGTCGTTGCCATATCCGTAATTAACTCTTTATACACCATGCCAATGTCAAGACTGACGATATCTCCCTCTTGCAATACGTGATCGCTCGGAATGCCATGCACGATTTCGTCATTAACGGAAATGCAAACCACCGCCGGATATGGCCCCGCAGCTGCGGGGTTACCTGCTAAGCGATATCCCTTAAATGCCGGCTTCCCACCTGCTGAAAAAATCAGGCTCTCGGCGAGCCTGTCTAATTCTTTGGTGGTTACTCCGGGTTGCACCGCTTCTT
The DNA here is from genome assembly GCA_964361035.1 of uncultured Candidatus Saccharibacteria bacterium. Lineage (GTDB taxonomy): Bacteria > Patescibacteriota > Minisyncoccia > Ryanbacterales > CAYHZD01 > CAYHZD01. Next base: position 18,480 of record CAYHZD010000002.1, on the reverse strand, counting down.
TCAGCTTTTCGAGAATTTCCGCCAGCTTCCTTCCTCCTTCCCGAAGCGCCGCGATTTCTGCTGGTGTCTTAATAAGAATCATATGTTTTTGGAGCATGTGGCAAGTAGCATGTGCTACATGCTACTTATCGCTTGCTTAATTTGTTCAAACACTTCTTCTCTCGGTACCATGCCGTCAATCTTAATTAACCTATAGGCGCTCTCTCCTTGATAATAATGAAGAATAGGTACCACATCTCGTTCATAATAGGCAAGGCGCCGTTCAATAGCGGGCTCGTTGTCATCCTTTCGATGGCGCCCTAAAAGACGCTTCCGTGCTTCTTCAGCAGTAATATCAAGCCATAAAGGATATACCTTTTTAATTTCAAAAAAAGGAAAGACTTCATCAAGCACCTGTGCTTCCAGAATCGTGCGCGGCGACCCTTCAAAAATAACTGTTTCTTTCTCGGGCGTAAATTCATGAATCATGCGTTCTGCCCATGCCCAGACAGCTATAAAAGCCGGCGCGCGGTTGCCTGGTCCTGTGGCCTTTTCTGCCACATACCTTCCCGCGAGAAGATCGCGCTGATCCGCTAACGCCCTCATGGGATCACCTGTTGAAATGGAAAGCGTGCGATCCGCACCGAGATATTCGCGCAGAAAATCGGCTTGCGTATCTTTCCCAGCCCCAGAACGAGACAGGAACATAAACGCTCGTTTCATATATCCTTCATTCTATCACAAAGAGGTTTCTCTTCCCATATATCACTCATACTCCCGCGTGGCAAGATGTGCTTGGATTTGTTTGACGGTTTCGAGTACCACGGAGACCACGATCAAGAGTGCGGTGCCGCCGATGGCGAGTGTCGTCGTACCCGTTGCTCCCTGCATGATCAGCGGAAGTACCGCGATAAAGCCAAGAAAGAGAGCGCCGATGAGCGTAGTGCGGTTGATGATGTAGGTGAGATAGTCAGCCGTGGGGCGGCCCGGCCGGATGCCTGGAATAAAGCCGCCGGCTTTCTGTAAATTTTCAGAAATTTGTTTGGGATCAAAGGTGACGGCCGTATAAAAATAGGTAAACACAAACACAAGAAGAAAATAAAAGAAACCGTAGAGCCAAAGATTAGAGAGCAGTGTTAAAAGAAACGACGAGATCGTCTGCACGATCGCGTTGCCGGAGCTGGAGAGAAAATTGACGATCATTTGCGGAAAAAGAAGAAGCGAGAGGGCAAAAATAATGGGGATCACGCCTGCTTGATTGACGCGCAATGGCAGATAGGTGGAAACGCCGCCATACATGCGCATACCGCGCACGCGTTTGGCATAGGTAACCGGAATTGGACGTTCTCCTTCGGTAATCATTACGACACCGGCGGTAATAACGAGCGAGACAGCAAAAAATCCGAGGTAGAGAGGAATCTGTGAAGCATCAAAGGTAAAAAGCGCTTGGCGGATTGCCTGCGGAATGCCAGCCACGATGCCGGCAAAAATAATAAGTGAGACGCCATTGCCGATTCCGTACTCGGAGATGATTTCTCCCAGCCACATCAAGAGAAGCGAGCCGGTCATCACCACAAACAAATTCGTGATAAGCACCGGCAAGGGAAATGGATCAATAACGCCTTGACGCGTAAGCAGCGTAATCAGTCCGTATCCTTGTATAAACGCAAGCGGCACGGTAATCAATCGCGCATACTGATTGAATCTCCGGCGCCCGGCTTCGCCTTCTTCGTGATAGAGCGCTTTAAACTGCGGAAACACCATCGTAAGAAGCTGCATAATAATAGAGGCGGTAATGTACGGCCCTACACCCAGCATCACAATGGAAAGATTGTCCAGCCCGCCGCCGGAGAAAATATTAAGAAGTCCAAAAAATTGATTGCCGCCCAAGAATGAACTTAGGCGCGCGGCATCAATGCCTGGAATCGGAACAGCGGCAGCTACCCGAAACAATACCAAAAATCCAAGGACAAATCCTATTTTTTTAAGAAGATCGTGATCTTTAATAATACGAAGAATGGTGTTCATGTTTTATTTCGAAATTCCGACATATCGATATATCAATGTTTCCCTCGTTTCTTGGGAAATTTTTTCATCACATCACGTATCTGCGGGCGGATGCGCCTGCCCGCGCGGCTTTTCTGCCCTTTCGTGCCGCGGCCCGCTGTTTTTCCTCGTTTCCCTCCGCGACCGACTTTGCGCTTTTTGGGTCGGCGCACAAGAGAACGAATATCATGGAGTTGCATAATAGTATAGTCGTTATTTTTTTAATTTTTTAAGCGCAGCGATCACGGCCGAGGCATTATTGATCTTATTAGTAGAGCGCGAGAGAATTTTTGCGCTCGCCCCCGTAATCCCGGCAAGTAAAAACACCGTGCGTGCCGGTCCGCCCGCCAAAAGCCCCTTGCCGAGCCGCACCGGTTTTATCCGCACACGACTTGGTCCTAATTTCTCCTCCACTGGCCGTGCGATTCCTCCTTGCTCCGTGAGCGGCACTTGAATCATATGCTTCTTTGCTTGGCTCAGGGCCTTGCCGATCGCGGAGGCGGTATCTGTTCCTTTTGCCACGCCAATACCCACCTTGCCTTTATGATCCCCGGCAACCACCGCCGCGCGAAAACTGAATCGCCGCCCACCAGCCACCACGCGCGCTACCCGACGCAAATCAATCAAGCGATGATCGATGTCTGACGGCTCCTTTTTTCTATTTTGTTTTGTTGGTTTCATGAGAAAGAAATAGCGAGGGATATTGCATTTTCTTTTATGCCGTAGGGCTCCCGAGCCATATTATATTACAAGACCTCCATCGCGTGCCCCCTGCGCCGCCTCTTGCACATGGCCGTGAAACGCATAACCGCCGCGATCAAACACCGCTTTGACAATGCCCCACTTCTTTGCTTGGACGGCAATTGTTTTACCGGCATCAGATGATTTTTTTAACGGCACATGCGCGGAGGCAAGCGTATGACCTTTTGTGTCATCAATTAATTGAAGCTCAAGAAAACGATGGGAACGAAATATGCAAAGCCGAGGTCTCTCTGCCGTACCAAAAATACGCGAGCGTATTCTCTTATGTCTGCGAATCCTGGGACTAGTTTTGATTTTTGATTTTTGCATGTTGATTTTTTACGTTGTTCCCACCGCTTTCTTACCGGCCTTCTTTTTAATGATTTCATCGGCATATCGAATCCCTTTTCCCTTATAGGGTTCTGGCGGTTTTAATGCGCGAAGAGCGCTGGCGGTTCTTCCTACCAATTCTTTTGAATTGCCGGATACCGCAATAGTATTTTTTTCTGTCCGAAACGTAATTCCTTCCGGCGCTTCAAAATGCACGGGATGCGAAAAGCCAAGCGCGAATACCAGTGTGCTTCCTTCTAAGGTAACGCGATAGCCAACCCCCTCCAGTGCAAGGCGTTTTTCAAAGCCCTTCGTAACGCCGGCGACCATATTAGCCAGAAGCGCGCGGATCGTGCCCCATTGCGCGCGCGAAGCGCGCATCTGCCTGGGAGAACCTCCTTTCACAGTCTGTTCGCGCACCACCGCATTCAACCGTGCGTCTTCATGAGCAATACCGATCGTTGTTGGCAAGCGAAGAGAAAGAGTGCCGCGCGGCCCTTCGACAATAACAGACCGATCTTTTTCGGTAATAGTAACTCCCTTAGGGATAATGATGGGTTGCTTTCCGATTCTTGACATAATTTATAATTCCCAATTTATTCTACCATATCTCAAATAATACCTCTCCTCCTACATTGCGCTTGCGGGCTTCTTTGTGGGTAAGAATGCCCTGCGGCGTGGAGAAAACAACAAAACCGCCGTGCATGGGATACCATCGTTTGCTGCTTGCCCAGAGCCGCCGACCAGGCCGGGAAATGCGTTCAGCGCCCGTGACGTGGCCCATTAAATCGATCTTGATAAAACGCTTTACTTTTTTGCCCCGCAAGATCATCTCTCCCACAAACCCAAGCTCGCGGAGAAGCGAAACGATCTGCCAAATCAATTTTGAATGGGGGACTACCACGTTTGATTTTTTTGCCTGCTGGGCATTGCGCAGGCGCACGAGCAAATCGGCAATAGGATCGGTTACCATGATGATTTTCTAATACCGGGAATCAAACCTTCATTGGCAAGCTCCCGAAAACAAATACGGCAGAGACCAAAATCTCCCAAATAGCCGCGGCGCCTGCCACAGCGAAAACACCGCCGCACAATGCGGCTTGAAAATTTCGGCTTTCGTAATGCGCGTAAAATAACCGACTTTTTCGCCATGAAAGCACTATAAAGAAAAAAGTTCGCTCACGCAAGCCCCGCTTAGCGGGACGCAAGCCCTCGGGAAGCAAACAAAAGGCCGTGCATGCGGTTTTCGGGCTGCATGCGCACCGAAAAGCCGGCATCGCGTAAAAACGAGGCTAGGCGCTCGGGATCGTGATCGTTGGCATTGAGACCGTAAAACGGCGGCTGATGATATTCCATTGCGATACGATCAATGCGATCAAAAATATGTTTTGGCGTGTTATATAAAATTTCATACTCGGCGCCCTCGCAATCAATCTTTAAAAAGTTACAGCGCTCAATTTGATGCTCGGCAAATACATCAGCGAGCGTGATTGCCGACACATAGGAGACATAATTGCCCTTTTGATAAAAATTGTGCATCGCCATATTCATCGGATTGGAGAAAAATTGGCGATTGCCTTTCGTGCCTGCGATTGCAGTCGCAAACGGCTGCACATTTGAAAATCCGCTCTGCGCGATGTTGTGCCGCAAGTGCGTATGATTGTCCGGCGATGGCTCATAGACCAACACTCTGCCGCGCTGCCCTACTTTTGAAGCTGCGTGTAACGCGAAGGATCCAATATGTCCGCCGATATCAATGACGGTATCGCCTTCTTTGAGTTCAAATCCGGACGGATTATACTGTTTGTCATAAAAGCAAGAAATGACCATCGCCAGATCCACCACTGCATCACGCGCACGATTGTTGCGCAGAGAGAAAATAAATGAATCCAATACTAAATTTTTTCGTATGCGCAAGGGCAGCCAGCACACCAGCCATGTTTTGAATGGCAAAAGGCGCCACGAGTGGCCGAAGAGCCGCAATGTGTTGGCCGCCGTGATGCGGTATTGCGTAAATTGTCCCATGACATTAGAATGAGACAATTCTATTAAAACGTCAAGATATGCAACAATTTACGCGTTACGAATTTAAATACCAAATAACGCCGGCGGTCGCCGAAGCGATCCGTGCGCGGCTTTTGCGATTCGGCATGGAGCCGGATCCGGAAAGCGCAAAATATCCGCATCATATCTATCCGGTCACCAGTTTATATTTTGATACGCCGACAATGAGCGACTACCACGCCAAAGCCGGTGGCTTTTTGCGCAGAAAAAAAATACGGGTGCGGATTTATGCGCCGTATCTTATTGTTCATCCTATCTGGCTGGAGAAAAAAGAAAAACACGAAATGTTGGTGTCAAAAAAGCGCGTGCGTTTAACACAAGAGGATTACGATAATCTGCTTTACGGCTCGCGGCTTGCATTGGTACAAAATCATCCCCTTTTCCTGCCGCTTCTTACCGATGGAATGCGCCCTACCGCTATGGTGAGCTACCAGCGCGAACCATTCATTTCCCCTTATCAATCAAATCTGCGCATCACGTTTGATGCCCACATTGAAGCATGTCTCACACATGATCTCCGCGTTCCAATGCCCATGACGGCAATCGCGAAAGACTCCGTAATCATGGAAGTAAAATTTTCTTTCGGGATCCCCTTTTGGTTTCGCCTGATCCTTGCCGAATTTAATCTTCGCCGCCAATCATTTTCCAAATACGGCGAAGCGATGGAAGCGCTTTATCGCTTCCATCAAATTCCGCGTTAAAAAATATTTATTTCGTGAGATTTTTGAGTTTATCCTGCATGTCATCAAGCATAGTGACAAGCGCATGCAGCGCGGAAGCGAGAGCAGGCGATAGATTTTTTTGTTTGCCCACTGTACATACCGTACTAAAGTCGGATCCGCCGGAAGCATCATACCAATAACGATACATCAAGTGGCCTTGTTTGGTAACATCCTCCGGCTCAATGCCGCCGTAGAGCCCATTTTGGCGGAAAAGAATGAGGCCTTCATAACAAGAAGATGATTTTTCATGAAAACGCACTAATTCCGCGCTCCTGAAGGTATATGCTGCTGCGTCAGTAAAATTGCAAATTGAAGTAGGACCGATTGCTTCGGGGAGCGCTACTGCGTCGTGCGGGTCGCATCCGCTTGCCTTCGCGGTGGATACATTCGCGAAAAAAAGCGTGGGACTGGTGTTGACTCCTGCTGTCGTTCCTCCATAAAATCCGCCGGATTCGGTGAGTCTCCCCAACTCTTTGTAATGAATAGCGCCCGTACCAAAACCAAAGGTGGATCCGGTTGTCACCGAGCCGGTTCCGAATTTAATGTCTGGCGCCGGTTTTTCAACAACTCCTTTCGGCGCTGTCTCTAACGCTGAAGAAGCTACGGGTTCCGAAGAAGTTGCGGCGGATGTTGCTGCCGCCGGAGTCGTCGTCGCTTGCCCCATAGAGCTTCCCGTCACCTTATCATCGGGAGGAAGCGCAATCTCCATCGGCGTCGTAACTGCCTGATCCTGCTTGCCAGAGACGTTTGCCAACAATTCATTCAGTTTCGTGCGTGTTTTTGGCCCTACTCTGCCATAACCAGTGGCGCCTGCGGCGCCCGCAGAAACAATGCCATGCTTTTCCTGAAAACGCTGAACTGCTTTTTCCGTAAGAGATCCAAAAAAACCTGTTACAAGCCCTTCCGGATATATCGAAGGGTCTTTTGCTAAAAATTCCTGCAGGGTGCGCACCTCTTCACTTTCTTGTCCGCGAAAAAGATCGCGATCAAATTTGTTTGCCGATGAAACCGATTGCGGTTCTGCCACGTTTAACGTAGAAATTTTTTCCTGTAAAGCCGCTATTTGATCCTGCAGGGTCTTAATAGCCGACTGCGTATCCTCCGCTTGCGCCCCGCTAAGCGGGGCTTGCGCGAAAAGGAAAAGAAGAGTGATGAGAAAAAAAGTTATGACGGTGAAAATGTTCTTCATATATTCAGTATAGTACCTTCATTCCACCTCGCCAAGCATCATATCAATTTTATAAATTCTTCTACATAAAATTATACTGCGACTTGAATTTTTTCTTTTTCATATTGTTATTGTACCCTTTTTCGCCTATCGCGTCAACAACCTCTGCACCTCGCGCTCTATCTCATTGAGTGCTTCGGCGAGGGAGTGGAGAATGGAAGCAAGAGAAGAACTGTTTGTATCTTTAAGAACAGACGATGATG
>CAYHZD010000002.1:0-11067 GCA_964361035.1 uncultured Candidatus Saccharibacteria bacterium | reverse complement strand
TGGAGAATGGAAGCAAGAGAAGAACTGTTTGTATCTTTAAGAACAGACGATGATGAAGCTATAGTAAATGTTCCGTTGCTATCATCGCCCCAACCGATTGGATACGTATAGAGAAGATAAAACTGGTTATTAGACGGCAAGAGGTCGCTTTGATCGAGGCAAGGGCTTGTGACGCAGGACTTCCATAACTGAACTGCCATCTTATAAGCGGAAGAGCTGGGTAATGTAGTAAGAGAAGATGGAACTGTCCACAAAAAAGAAGATTGTGTAAGAGGAAGAATCCCCGAAATATCATAAGTAGATGTTAGCGATACGGAACCTTGAACTACGAGTCTCCAACGAAAATTGCTATCTTGAAGAGCGTGACTCCATCGAACTTCGTAGGTACTACCTCTTACCCATTGCTCTCCTCCATTTGGGACCAATATTGTTACTCCGCTTGTGGTACTTGGAGGCGGCGGAGGCGACGTTGCAACCATCGCGCTCGTAAACGTATAATCCCCGCTCGTTGCCGCATTCCCCGTCGCATCTTTGGAGATTATGCGATAATGATAGGTAGTATTCGCGGAAAGACTTGGAAGATAGATGGCGTGGTAGGTTTCAAGGGTGGACGAAGCAGCTGAAGTGCCGTAAGAAGTGGTAAGTCCGTATTCCACTTTCCCATCAGTATTCTCGTTGGTATTCCATGTGATTTTCCCCCATGAAGAATAGGAGAAAGATTGCACATTAGAAATTACTGGCGCGGTGGTGTCCGCAGAAGTTGTCGGTGTCGTGGTTGCGGTGGTAGTTGGTGTAGCGGGAGTGGCTGGCGTGGCGGGTGTTGTCGTCGTATTGGATCCAGTTGACGGAGGAACTGCGGGGGTTGCCGGGCTAGCCGGTGTGGCTGGAGTTGCAGAAACCGTGCCGGAAGGAGTGGTGGTTGCCGTAGAAGGAGTAGTGGAGGCTGTCGGTGTTAAAGGTGGGATCACCGGAGGAGTCGTGGTTGCCGTAGATGGTGTTGTCGTTGCCAGCGACAAAGAAGGTGGCGGCAGATTACCATCGCACGAGCCCTCATAATCCCCATGCACAAGATGAGCTTTGAGCGCGGATTCTCCTATCTCAATTGTTGCCTTATTTTCCGGATTGCCGGAAGGGATGTGACAAATGACAATTTTCTTTTCTTCTTTTTTTTCTTCTTTTGTTTTACTGACGAATTCATTTAATCTTGCTCTCGTCTTCGGCCCGATTCTGCCGTAGCCGGTGGTCTCGGAAGTTCCTGAAGTGATAATATTGTGTTTTGTCTGCCAGCGCTGGACTGCTTTTTCAGTAAGAGGACCAAAGTAACTGGTTATAAGTCCTTCTGGATAAACATTAGGAAATTGTGCGAGGAATGTTTGAAGATTGCGGACGTCATCGCCTCGGGAGCCAATGGCAAGGGCTTCAGTAAAAGAAGGTAGTGCAATTGACGTACCGATTGACGCACCAGGTGCGTCAATTTCTGTATCATCCTGTTCGTCATCGTCGTCTTTCGCCGTTGCGGTTGTTTGCGGTTTGACGCCTAATTCGGTTTCCAATTCATTGATGCGCGCTTGCAATGCTTTAATTTGGGCTTCGAGGTCGGTGATGAGGGAGGAGAGGTCGGTTGAGGTGGCGGTTTGAGCGAAAACGGAAGAGGCGCAAAATCCGAATGTGAGAAAAGCGGCGACGAAAACGACGGGTAATTTATTCTTCATAATTCACTGCTGAATTTTTTTTAGAACCCAAAGAGATGTAGAAGCGGCGTGAAAAGATTATAGAGACTGGCGCCGCTTGTCGGATAACAATAGTTCCCGGTGGCATCCCATGTGCAGCCAGCGACTGCGGTACAATTTGCCTGACTGCTATCAGCAGTGCCATCGCAAGAGGCAGTAGTGGTGGTGGTTGTAGGATTTACCTTGCAAGAATTAGTAGCGGAATCCCAATAATAACCTGATGCACAGCAATCAGCCGGGCACGTGGCAGACGTTTCAGATCCGTTACAAATGTGGTCGCCGCAAGATGTAGTCGTTGTCCCCCCACCGCTGCTTGATGTATAACAATAGCCTGAGGGATCCCATGTGCAACCGGAGATTGCGGTGCAGTTTGCTTGGCTGCTATCAGCTGTTCCATCGCATGTGCTGGTGCTACCGCCTCCGCATCCCGGATCTGCGCTATCAATGAATCCGTCAGCATCATTGTCTTTGCCATCTGTGCAATAGACCGCGTCATAACAAGTCTCGGGGCTGCATGTTGCAGTGCTTGCCATTGCTTCATCATTATCATCGGCGCCGTAGCAGCCGGTGTCTGATGGATAATCAATCTTGCCGTCATTATCATTGTCAACGCCATCGGAGCATTGGGGTTTGGTGGTTGAAGGAGGAGGTGGTGGAGGTGTTGTTGTTCCGCTGTAGGTTACGATCACTATATTTGATGGCATTGAACATCCATTTATATTGCATGCTCTCACCTGATAGTCATAGGTGCCGGAAGGACGATTAGGATACGAGATTGAACCAGTGCCGCCAACGCCGCCTATGGATGTTACCACATTCCAGGTTCCGCCTTGCGCGCGCTCTTCCAGTTGATTTGATTCTTCAATTGAATTATCGATCCAATTAAATGTCACGCTTGTGCTTCCCAGAGTAAAGGTAAGACCGCTCGGTCCCGGGCTTGGCACGCCCGTTGAAGTTCCCCCGCAATCAACAGCGCACGATGTTGCGGTCTCTCCATTATTGCAAATTTTGTCGCCACAATAGGCGCCAGAAGTACCACCGCATCCCGGATCCTTGCTATCAATGAGTCCATCATTGTCATTATCAATGCCGTCCGAGCAGTATTTCGCGTCGTAACATGTTTCCGGAGTACATGTTGTTGTTCCCGTCGGTATTTCTGAATCATCAAAATTGTCAATACAGCCCGGATCTTTTGGATAATCAATAAAGGTGTCAGCATCATTATCAATACCGTCGTTGCATTGGGCTTTTACGCCGCAGCCAAAACCGACTACCCATTTGCATCCCGCGTCCGCATTACACGTAGCTTCAGTGGTTTGCATGCACTTAGTGGTCGTCGTTGATGAAGGATACCACTCATCGGAATCCGTGCCGTCATAACAGCTGGTGTCGGCAGGGTAATCAATTTTGCCATCACTGTCATTATCAATACCATCAGAGCATTGAGGCTTCGAGACCGTGCCGCAATCAGCCGGACACGAGCCGGTTGTCTCGCCGGGGTCACAGATTCTATTGCCGCATACGTAATTGACGGCAGTACCTGAACAATCTGGAATGCCAAAATTCTGCCAATTGGCGGGGTCATCGTTGCCTGCGTTTGGTTTCCAAGCAAATTTACTCTTGGGGATGGTGAGACACTGTGCGTGAATTCTTGCGATATAATCCGAATACTCGGCATCCGTACGATTTAAGATGAACGATCTTTCGGTAACGCCGTCACTGAATTTCCAGATGTGTTCTACCCAATTAGTCCCCACGCCGCTTCCGCAATCACCCGGGCATGAGGTATAGCTTTCATTTGAATCACAAATTTTATTGTAATTGCAGGCATTGCCCGATGAAGGATACCACTCATCGGAATCTGTGCCGTCATAACAGCTGGTGTCGGCAGGGTAATCAATCTTGCCATCCTTATCATTATCAATGCCGTCAGAGCATTGAGGTTTTCCGGTAGGTTCTCCCGATTCACATCCGTAATACATGCCGCATTCCAGAGAGCTAAAGGTCACCACCTTTCTCTGTCCTGCCGGACACTCCATCACGGTAGGCATGGACGGGCATATCGTAATTCTTCCTCCTTTTTCGCACTCTTCCTTGGTGTGATACACAAAGGGATCAGAGCATCCTGACGTGCCTTCTTGATGACAGATCTTTGTTGAAGGATCAAACACGTATCCTTGCCAATATGCTTGGCAAATAATCGGTTTATCCTGGGTGGATACACATTTCCCTAGCGCATCCGGATAGGAAGGAGTCGGCATCTCGCAACGGTATCCGTTGGGACATGTAAGACCTGCAGCTCCTCCGCAACTAAATTGTCTCTCCGCCACCCGGCATTCTCCGTACACAAAGCAACCGTCTTTATAATACCCCTCACGGTAGGATCCATCCGGACATGGTTTTGGATCTATTATTAAAGGACATTCCCGAAACTCTTCGCAACGCGGCGGCAGAGGACATCCTTGAGAGCTTTTTTCATACACAATCCTTCCGTGCGCGCAGAAATTATACGGCAAAGGAGGAGGAAAAGGACAACGATCCGGAGCTCCGTATTCGCAACGCGGCGGAAGCTGACATCCATTCTGATCAATATCGCTTACGATGTTGCCGTTTAAGCAAAAGTTCGGCGGCGGTGGAAAGATAAACGGACAACGCACCTCTTTTCTGCCAGCGATATAATTTTTCGCGAGCCGGATGCCGTCGCGCGCGAGCGAAGAGGCGGCATTGGAAAGGCCAAACGCTCTGCCGATATCGCCATACCCCACCGCGGTGCGTGCTCTATCCACTTTGCGTTCCGCCAATTCAAGTAAACGCTCAATTTCTTCAATCGCGTAATCAAATCTACCCTGTCCGTCAGAGCTTTCCTCAAAAGGAAGGTTATCGGCAAGGCGTTCAAGCTCCGCAATAAGCCCCTCTGCCTCGCGTATTTGCGCGAGCGCTTTTTCCGGCGATTCAAAGACCACCCGCTGCGTGCGGAATACGTTTTCAATCTTATCAAAATCGCCCACCAAATCTTTGCGTTGACGAAATTCCTGTTCATAATGGGCGAGGCGTTCTCCATCGCGGATGAATTCCACGCGCGTCTGGAGATGATCTCCTTGCGCCTTCAATATGCCTCGCCAAATTGCGCTTACGTCAAAAGGTGTTTGCACCTGCTGAAATCGCTCAATGGCATCAAACTGTTCGGGATGATCGCCGGCGATGGCGTTTACGATCGCCTGCCGCTGGGAAGCCGTGCCTGCCCGATCAATATCGCGCTTGATTTCCACCACCGCTTTCTGTTTCAGCTCGGTAAAAAATGCTTTTTTATCGAGAGGAATAAGCGTTTCAATTTCGTCAAGCACGGCAAGCGATTTTGCGTCATGAAGCCGCTCAAGTTCTCCGAATAACTTTTGTTTCTCTTCCTCTTTAAATTCACCTTCTTTTACCTTCTCCACGATACCCCCCTTCGCGCGATCTTTTGCCTGTATAATGCCTTGCAACACGCCCTTGCTTACATTTTGTTCAAGCTCTTTTAATACCCTTATGTCGCTAATCTCTCCCTCCGTAAGATGCCCCAAAAATTTCTCCTGCTGGCCGGGAGTAAGCGTTTGCAGGCGCTTGTCGGTTTTTGACAATGCTTCTTCTTTGACACTCACCAAAACCTCCCGCATTTCAGGAGAGAGCGGTTTTGCTTCAAGTTCAGTAACAATTTCAAGTTGATGCGCTTCACTGCCGCCGATCTCGCGGACAAAATCCTCAAAAATAGCTTTTTTTGCAAGCTGGAGTTTTTCAAGCTCGCCTTGCAAGCGCGTAAGCGCCTGTTCTTGAGCCATTCGCATGGCATCTTTTGCCTGCTCCGGCACCTTCTCTTCAATTTCTTTTAAGACCTCAATATTTTTAAAATCCTTAAATTCTGATCCCTTTTGAGTTTCCAGCACGGCCGTCAATTCTTGCACGGCTTTCTCCGGCTTTACTAAATCAAAAACGCCCCCGAAGGTTTCGGATGTTTTCTCCTTGGCGAGTTTAATATCTTCAAACAAAGTAGGTGGGAGCGTCTTTTCTATCTTTCCCAACGATTTTTGATACTTTATCGTGGAATCCATCAATTTTTTGGTGAGTTCCACTGCCTTTTCTTCTCCAAGGCCCTCGGTGGCGTCCTGCACGCGGGCATTCACTCGCGCAAGCTCTCCATGAAAATTCTCAAGCGCATATTTGATGTCGTCAGGATCAGCGCCTTCCGCGCCCGCCACTGCTTTTGCTTCAAGGAGCTTTTCGGCAGAAAAACGAATCTTTAACTCCACTTCTGCGGCCGGATCAAAGGTGATGGCGCTCTGAATGGTGCGCCGAATGCCTTTTAAAAAATAAAACGGGCTCGTAGGAAGAATCCCGACGCCCGTGAGCCCGAAATCCTGCGGCGTAAAATCTTCATCAAGAATAATTTTTTCATTAATATCAACTTCTTTTTGCGCTTCCTGCGCGGCCGCAATCGAGAGCGCAAGCTGATAGTTCGGATCGCGCTCGTCAAACTGATAGAACGCTGCATAACTTACTGACGCAAACAGAAGGCCAATAATACCGAAAGCTACAGTGCGCTTCATAAAAAATAGTATTAAAATATTAAAAAATTGATAATACATTTAGTATACCATGAGAACTTTCCCAACGAAAAGAAAAAGGGGGCTTGCGTATTTTTGCGATATAGTTTATGAAATTTCCTTTATTTGTTTCTCTATTGATTCCTCTGCCTTACGAAGTTCCTGCAAAAGATGCCCTTTGTGACTTTTCTCTTCTTCCGTTAATGCGCCTCTCTTCGATCGCTCTTCTAGAAACGCAAGCTCTTCGCTTATACGTTGTCGCAAATCAGCAAATTCCTGACTTATAGTCAGCTGCGCCTTCTGGTGGGCCACGAAATGCTTAACAGCGCGTACCTTTCTAAACGCATAGATAAAGAGGGCGCACGAGCCCATAATAGCAACAAGAATTCCTGCAATGGTCGGCAAATATCTAATTTTAAGCGAACCAATATAGAAGCCGGAATGTTTTACCTGGATAAGGCGAGGGACCGACCATTCGGATGCTGGACTTGCTATCGCACGCGCTCGCAGCATCCATTCGCCGTCGGCGAGCTCAAGTCGATCAGCAAAAAACCACTCTCCATTGGCGTTTGCTCTTGTCTCTACGCGTACGGGCTGGGCGCCGGATGTTGTCTCGAACAATAAATCAATAGTCGCATTCGGCTCACTTTTCCCTTCGATATAAAGCATCTCTTCTAAGGAGTCATACTGTATGGGCGCAATCAAAATAGAAGGAACAGCCGCGGAGGCGTACCATGCGAAACCAATAACAATGCTATATATAATATATTTCCAAATTGTGGTTTTCGTATAAAAAATCATGATAGGGAGAGCAAACGAAATATTTTTTTAATATCGTCCTTGAATGCATGGCGAAGATGATGCCGATGGGTATGCCAAAACAGGAAAAGTATAAAAAGTAAGAATAGAAGTATAATACTTACCGAAGAAAAAACAGTGGGCCATGACAACAACACAAAGATGAGATCAATGCCTTCGGTGCTTAAAAATTGAGTAAATACGTTCACAATATTCATCGCCACCACCTCATCGCGCGTATTGCCCGCCTTATCAAACGCGCGTATGACCACCTGATAACGGCCGGGCTCAAAATGAGGCGCCTGCCAAGGAGAGATAACCTCAAAGAAAAATGATTCCTGTATCTCTTTGACGGAAAGAGGAATGATCTTCATGGCAAAATGATCAAATCCAGACAACGCATCAGTCGTGAAGAAACGGAATACAGGATTGCGATCGCTCGTGCGTATACCCGGCGTAACATGCATGGTAAATACCGCAGGCGCTTGATGATCAATGTGAACGGCATAATGACTTATCCCTCCCCACACGCTACCCGCCTGTTCACGCAGGTGAAAATACCAAATGCCATTTTCGAGGTTCTCAAACGATGCGGTAGTTTCTGATCCTTCCGATATTGTATCAGGAAACCCGGTAGGGTTTTTGTCAATGGCATAACTATAAGCTTTACCGAACTCACTTGCCTGCCATATAAAAAGGGGGTTAGGATTCTGGTACCAGCTCTCATCGTCGGGATGAGTGGGAGAAGAAATGACGGGCCCTTGCGGAGGCGGAATAGAAAAGGTAAAGAATGCCGGACGCGTTTTCCCTAATATGTTAGTGCCCTTGCCATCATTGGCAAGCACGCTTGTTTTGTCGCCGAAGGAAATCTGTCCTTTGCCGGGCGCAATCACCCGAAAAGAAAGCGTCAACACAACGCCGTCAGAAGTGTTAATACCGGGCGAGGGAATGCCGCCCACAAAATACATTCTTCCTTCCCGATTCGAAAAGGTGGGCGGCGCCGGCCACAGCTGGACAATAGACTGCCCGACGGATGGATTGACGAGCTGAATTTTATTGGCAGGGAACTCAAGATCTATCTCAAGCGTATTGACGGCAATGCCTTTCGTATCAAGCACCAAAGATACATCAAAGGTACTGCCTACGAAAAAAGCGCCGGAAGCGGGATTCAAAAAAAGTCCGGCCTCGCCTGCCGCGTTACCGGCCAATGGCATAAGAATCAAAAAAAGAAAGAAGAAAATCTTTGCCATATGTTGACTATACCATACCATACCGTTTTTATCGCTTTTTCAACGCGTGACAAGAGAACTGCTTGAGCAGGACGACCATGGATGAGAGCGAGCTGTTGTTGCGCCTCTTTTTTTGATATTTTTTCCATTGTAGGCGTATGTTCTTGCGGAGTTTCCTCATTGCGAGCAGATACAGAGCGGGGATTATAGGTAAAGGTAATCAATGGTTCGGTCCATTCGGAAAATAATACGCTTAAATCTTTCAAGTCAACAACTTCATCGTGGTTAAAGTCGGCACGCGATACATCTTCGCCTTCATCGAAAAGAAAAATACTTAAATCTTTCATATCAACAACGCGGTCGCAATTAAGATCCGTGGCAAATATGCAGGAAACAGCAGGAGTGAGCGGCGGCAGTAAGATTGGCAACTGATCGCGCAACCGCACGCGTTCGGCCACGGGGAGCCTATAAAATTCACTTAACTGAAAGAGAATGCCTCCTCCACCGGGCGACGGCGTGGACGCAGCGGTAGTGGCAGGCGCAGAGCCCATCAATCCAAAATTACTAAATGATGCGGTACTCATGGTGACCGTGTTGGTAGTGGTGTTGACACTACTTCCACTAATCGCTGCCCACGATGATCCATTCCATCGGTATGCCGCCAATGTGCTTTCATCAATTCCGCTTATATCATCATCCGTGTAGGTGAACGTAACCGTTACCGCGCTATCCAGAGAAGATAAACTATTTCCGTCATGTTTTTTTGCGAACGAAAAATTATAGAACGTATTGCCGGCAACTTTGCCGCTCGGAAGCGGCATATCCGCAACCGCCGCAGCTTCACTTAACGCATACTGTGAAAAAAGAAGTGACTCGCTGGTGCTCAACATATTGGCAGGAAATGAGAGAGTAACAGAAATATCGTTTGAATACTTGTAGGTGGTTGAGGAAGCGGCCGCGCCATACTCATTTGTTTTTACACCGTAATACGAGCTAGTTGGTGTTGCCGAAACCTCCGAGGAAGTCGCGATGGTGTTGCCTGCGGAGTCTTTCCCTCGCATAATAAAATAATAGGCGGTGCCATTGGTGAGTCCGGTGCGCACCGTGCCAAACACATTGCCGATTGCCGTAAATGTATAGGGACCTCCTGATGCGGTTGCTTGCCCCACATCATATGTTGAGGCGCCGGTGGTGGGGCTCCAATGCAAGCCGACTTGCGCATTGCCGGAAAATGCACCACATACTGATTTTTGCGGATAATAAAGAAATCCGCTCCGTACCTCAAAATTTGAAGAGGTGCTTGTGCCAGCAGCAATCTGGCCCATACTTGAATACAGTTCAAAATTGTCAGACGTAGACCGATTACCCCCATCGGAAATAACCGGATCGCGGATGATAAAACTGCTACCGCTATAATCAGTAGCGAGTGCGTAGCCAATAGCCAATAGAAAATAGCCACTAACCACAAGGAAATAGCTGATAGCAAGAAACACCATTTTTCGCCTTTCGGATGATGCTATTGACATGTATTGCGAATTTGATATAATGAATTTACATTCGGCGATTTGCCGCGGCCCCGCCCAAAAGGCGGGGAATATTATTTATAGAGCTTCTGAAATGCTTCCTTTACACGCCGAAAATCTTCTTCATCGGCGACCCCGAGACGAGTTGACAATCTTCGATAATCAATGGTTCTCACTTGATGGAGGCAGACAAACATATCTTTACCTTCTTGCCGCATTGGCACATACCATGTTCCTTCTTTTTTCTGTGACGTTGTTGGCGCAATGAGATAAAATCCGCGAGACAATTTTTTGATCACGAGTCCCGGTCGGGAAAACAATTTACTTTTTCCGTTCATTTCCGATCCGATATTTTCTCCAAAACTCACCCACCATAAATCACGCTCCTTTACCAGCGGCGGTTCCGCATCAGTATTATGCAGTTTTTCTTTAATCTTTATCCATTCAAAAAATTGTTTAACGATAGCGCTCATATCAAATTAATCTTATCATTTCATTATTATTCTCCTATACTTAAGGGCGCAACTTCAATAATTTTATCTTCCGAGGGGCGATAGAGGATCGCTTTGCGGGCGTCAGTATAAATAAGCACCTTGTCGCCAATTTTTGCGTTTGCAAAAAAAAGTTGTTCCTTGAGTTGCTCCGGATCTTTCACCGTGGCCACGGTAGGTTGAGTTCCTTCCGGCAACACCATGTGGCGCGCCACACTCTGCATAATATTAGTAACTTCTTTTTGAACAGCGCGCGGATCCTCGTCTCTGTTTCTTATGTTGTTCCAAACATAAAAAGAGGCGCCGCCGAAAATAAACAAAAACATCACCCAATACATCATAATGCGATACGTTCTATTTTTTTCGTAATATGCTCTCATAGTGATGTTTCTTCTACAACATTCTGAACATTTTCTTGCGGAAGATTTTCAGAAACATTCGCTTCCGTCTCTGGAATACTTGCTTCCGTCTCTGGCGGCAAAACTTCTTCAGTTGGCTCATCATCAGTTGGTTCATCAACAGATTCGGGCAATATTTCTTCCGTTGAACTATCGGCAGAACTCTCAAAAGGAACATCGGGCGGAGGTTCTTGCGGAGGTGGAGATTCATTTATAGATTCAGACGAGGGACTCACTACTTCAGCAGTTTCTGGCGGGGGCTCTGAAGCATCGGGGGGAAATTCTAATGAAGACGCTTCAGGAAACACTTCGGGAGATGGC
>CAYHZD010000001.1:26996-38490 GCA_964361035.1 uncultured Candidatus Saccharibacteria bacterium | reverse complement strand
CCTGAACGCAAATACAATAGTAATGTTTGTGTCCAGGAATTATTCAACAAAGCCGAATGATACTATTAAACTCTCTGCTTGCTATAAAGAAAAGCCCGCATATGTTTTAAGACATGCGGGCGAAACGATGAATTCCATCATCGTCGTTTATAAGGAAGTGATTGTAGAATAATCCATCTGATGTCATCTGCAACCTCAACCTCTCTGTCAACCGGAGTTTCGAGCGTGAGCACTTCAATATCCTTCGGAATATAGCGTCTCGCGCCGCGAAACTTGGTTTTGCCGACGAACCTGTCGAGTAGAGTCTCCACTATGTTTGCTTTTCTGTCCGCGGCGTGGACTACCGTTCCATCGCCAGTTACGATACCAACATGACCAACACCATTTGCGGGGTCATCATGGTAGTAATTAATCAAACCGGAAACGAATACTACATCGCCCTCGACAAGTTCGTCGAGGTTGACCGCTTCGCCAAGTTCGCGCTGTTGAATAGATCGCCGCGGCAACCAAATACCGCGTTGTGCGTAGAGCCACTTGATGAAGCTGGAGCAATCAACGATTGCTGGAGCTTCAAAAAGTCGTGCGCCGCGGCGATACCGCGATGTGCTGATGCATTGCCGAGCGAGCGTGATGATGTCCACTTCCACTACTGCAAAACCCTTAAGGTTCAGCATAGTCAAGGTTTCTTCGCGCGAGGTCGGCAAATGCAGAGAATCGAGGGAAACCGCTGCGCGGTTTCCGACAGCTCGGTATTCCATCTTTTATCCTCTTCTACGGGTTGATTGTGAAAGAATTGTAAAAATCCGCGAGGCAATGCTTCCGTCCGTCTCAAAAAATTCTGAAAGTCAGATTTTTGTGGAGATGGAGGGAATCGAACCCTCGTCTGAAAAAATCATAATGACTACTGCTACGGGCGTACTCCGACACAAGGCCAGAGAGATTGCGTCCGATTATTGTCGCAATGCGTATCAGACAGTCAGCATTGCCGAGTCCGCCTTATGACATCTCGATCCTTTCCGGCAGACACATGAAAGGGAGACGGTTTGCGCCTCTTAGGCGTAAACAGGAGCTAAGGTGTAGCCACCGAAAAGGGAAGCTACATAATTCTTAGCGTTTTCGTATAAGTTTGCACTTATGACGTTGCAGACGGTTTTATGAGTGTTTCTGCGTCCTCAGCCCGATAATCATTATGTTAATGTTTCCATCGAAGCCAATCATCCCCGTGTTTTAAGAAGGCGATCCATGCGTCTTTGTGTCTCGCGCTTTTTGATGGTTTCGCGTTTGTCGTATTTTTTCTTGCCGCGCGCGAGTGCCACGGCGCATTTGATCATCCGGTGTTTAGTATACACCGAAAGAGGAATTAATGTCAACCCCGTTTCTTTTTGTTTGCCGATAAGGCGGGCGATTTCTTCTTTGCGCAACAAAAGCTTGCGGGTGCGCTGGGAGTCGTAATCGGGGGGCGTGTTTTGCGGCTGATACGGCGCAATCACGGATCCTACTAAAAACGCTTCGTTATTTTTAATCACCACACGGCTGCCCGCAATGCTCATCATGCCGCGTTTTGCCGCGGCCACCTCAAGCCCGAGCAATTCAATACCGGCCTCGATGGTTTCGAGGATTTCATATTCATGCCGGGCTTTGCGATTCTCCGCAAGAACTCCCATATAGAGTTACTCTATCATCTCCCTGTTCTTGAAACCAACACCTTGAGCGTTTTGAGCGCGATTGCCAAATCAAGCCAGAATGATCGGTGCTTGAGATAGTATAAATCGTATCGCAGTTTCTCTAATGCGTCGTGCACGGAAGCGCCATAGGGGAAATTGATTTGCGCCCAACCAGAGAGGCCCGGGCGTACCATATGGCGGATATCGTAGAAGGGCAGGCGCTCTTTGAGGGTGGAGACGAATTCCGGGCGCTCGGGTCGCGGCCCCACAAATGACATCTCTCCTGTAAGAATATTCCACAGTTGGGGTAACTCATCAAGGCGCGTGGCGCGTAAGATGCCACCCACCCTGGTAACGCGCTTGTCGTCTTCGCATGCCCACTGGGCCCCATTTTCTTCGGCAAGTCCGTGGGGGCCCGAAGCAACCATGGAGCGGAATTTGATGAGCGTAAAGACGCGCCCCTCTTTGCCCACGCGCTTCTGACGAATCACGATGGGCCCCGAAGACTCGCCTTTGATCAGTAACGCAATAAGAGGGAAAAGCAAAAGAGCGGGTATGCCGATTGCGAGCGCGAGCGCAATATCAAAGATGCGTTTGAATGCTTCAAAAAAATGTTTTTCCGCCTGCGCAATATTTTCTAAAAACCACACTTCCGAGATAAGCGAGACTGGCACCTTGCCGGTAATTTGTTCGTAGAAAGCCGGGAATGTCATAAACCGCACACGCGGGATAAGCTGAAAAAACTTTTTTTGAAGCGCAACATTTTGATAAATATCATGTGAGGCCACGATCAGTTCCGCTTCTTGCGCGGAAGGCACTACCTGATAGCCAAGCTGGGGATGGTCGCGTAAAAATGTGATCAACTCTTTTTGTTCGGTGCCGCTGGCAAAGAGCCACACTGAAATTTTTGTTTTGCGCGCGAGCACCCATGAGATGATCCAATGCCATGAGAGCAGGAGAAGTGAAGAGAGTAAAAGATGAATGAAGAGATTGAGGCGCGGAGTAATTTTCCATGCGGGGATGAGATAAAACATGAACACGCCCACGCTGCCTCCCACCAGAAAGGTAAGCACAAAAAGTGCTAAATGCCGCCTTCCCGGAGCAATCACGCGCAGGTCGTAGAGGCCCGCGATAAAAAACGAAAGCAAAAGAATGACAAAGAGAAGAGAAAAGGGAATTATATGGAGTTCCCAGAGGCCTCTTTGAGCGTTGCCGTAGCGAAGCGTGAGCGTAAGCCAAAGTGCCGCGTAGAGAAACGCGATATCGCCAACCAAGAGAATAACGCTTGCTCTGCGCCGCTGATTCATGGTATAAGTTTATACTATAAAGAAAGAATATGCAACGATTTGAGCATATATTAACGTGGATTGTCAAGGGAGGTTTTTACCTCCTTCCTTTTATACCATTGATTGTCTCTCCCTTTTTTTTATTTCCTTATATCACGGGCAAAAATTTTACCTTTCGTATCCTGATAGAAATCATGGCGGCCGCCTGGCTCATGTTGCTCATCACCAATCCGCGGCAATATCTCCCCTCACGCAATGTGTTGCTTGTCGTATATACGCTTTTTATCGGCTGGATTGTTTTTACTGCGCTCTTTGGCATTGATGTGGCCAGGAGCTTCTGGTCAAACTACGAACGCATGGAAGGCCTTATTACTCATCTGCATCTTTTTGTGATGGTGCTTATGGCGGTGAGTGTGCTCAAAACTCCGCGCGATTGGCAGCCGATTATCATCTTAACACTGTTGGCAAGCGCCTTTCTTACCTTTTATGGATTTTTAGAGCGCATAGGCGCTATAGAGACAGGCACGGGCGGAGAACGCCTCTTTGCCACCCTTGGCAATTCCATTTATTTGGCTGAATATTTAATGGTCCATGTATTTCTTATTGCGCTTTTACTCATTGCACGATCCGAATGGCATTTCCGTGTCCCGCTCGCACTCTTGGGTCTTGCGGAGCTTTATATTTTTTTTGCGGCGAGCACGCGCGGGGCATTATTAGGATCGATCGGTGGCATTGGTGTTGCCGCAATCGTCTATGTAGGTTTAAGTCGCCATGAGGAATCACTGGTATGGATACGTCGCGCCATTGGAGCGTTTTTGATTGCCGGCATTCTTGTGGGCGGCGTATTGTTTATGTTGCGCGAGAACTCGACATTGCAACAATTTTCGCTTACCGCACCCGCGATCTCCTTGTATCACGCATTTGCGCATCCTACGGAGAGCACCCAAGGCGCGCGTCTCATGATTTGGGGAATGGCGTTTGAGGCGCTGAAAGTTCGGCCATTTTTTGGATGGGGCAATGAGAATTTTATTATTCCGTTTGCGCGGCATTATAATCCGGGAATGTTTGGCAACGAACCCTGGTTTGATCGGACGCATAATATGTTTCTGGAATGGTTTGTGGCCGGCGGTGTGGCCGGCGGCGTTCTTTATCTTGCCCTGCTTGCTTCATTTTTTTTACTTTTGGCAAAAGGGTATAAGCACGCGGTCTTTTCACGCCAGGAGGTTGCGATTTTGAGCGGGCTTTTGGTTGCCTACATGATTCAAAACGCGTTTGTATTTGATACGATCGTAAGTTATTTATTATTTTTTGGACTGGGAGCGTATGTGATGGTACGCGTATCACGTATCACGCATCAAGTTTCAAGGGGCAAGAGAGAAGACGATACGCTCACTATAAGCTCCATGCACCATGATACTCAAAACGATCCGCGCAGAATCGCGGCTGCTTTTGTGGCTGTGGTGATCATGGCAGTATTTTTGTTTGTCGCCAATATCCGGCCTATGATGGCGTCGGCCCGTTTGATTAATGCGCTGCAATCTGTCGGGCAAGGAAAGTCGGCTGAAGAAATTGTAGGCGCCTTTGAAGGCGTGTTCGCGACGGGCACCTTTGGGGTTACCGAAGCACGCGAGCGCCTTGCTGATCTGCTCATTACGGTAGCCACTGTGCAGGGAGTAACTCCGGAATCCGCGCCGGCGTATCTCCAAATTTTAAATCTCGGCATTCAGGAACTCGAAAAAGAAATTAAGGTTCATCCGGAAAATGTGCGTCCTATGGTATTTTTAGGCAAACTCTATCATCTGCGCGCCGCCATCACCGGCAGCGGAGGAGATCAAGCAATTGCCATGTATGATCGTTTGCTCGCGCTCGCTCCCAATTATGTGCAAGGGTATTTGGGTAAAGCAGAAGCGTATCTGGTGCGCGGAGAAAAC
Organism: uncultured Candidatus Saccharibacteria bacterium; assembly: GCA_964361035.1. GTDB lineage: Bacteria > Patescibacteriota > Minisyncoccia > Ryanbacterales > CAYHZD01 > CAYHZD01. The sequence goes on along the minus strand of CAYHZD010000001.1, from coordinate 33,609 downwards.
GAACAAGCGTTTGCGGCCATTGATGAAGGGTTGCGGCGCGTAGGCACGCAACCGCCGGCAGTTGTGGTGATGACGGAGTCAGCCGCACTCGCGCACGTGCTTGCTGATGATTTTGATGGCGCGCTTGCCATTCTGCGTGAGCCGCGTGTGCGAGAACAAGACGGACATTTGCGCGTATTAGACTATGATCGCATTCTGAACATAGCAAAGCGATCCATGCGCTCCGGCAAGATTGCTGAACGCAAAGCGTTTCTCGAAGGAGCCCTCGCGCTCATACCGGAACAATTTCAAAAAGAACGCGCGGACATAGAGGAGCTTTTAAGAATTACTGAAAAAGATCCTGGATCGTCATGATTCTTATTATCGTCCCTACTTATAATGAACGGGAAAATATTTCGTTGCTTGCAGAAAAAATTTTTTCTTTACATGTGTCCAATGTTCATCTTCTTGTGGTGGATGATAATTCACCGGACGGTACGGCAGCAGTTGCGGAAAATCTCGCGAACAGATATCCGATTGCCGTTTTGAAACGGCAAAAAAAAGAAGGACTGGGGCGCGCCTATTGCGAGGCATTTCGTTATGCGCTCGCCGTATTCCCCCACGCCACTCATATTATTCAGATGGATGCGGATCTCTCACACGATCCGGCTGACATTCCGTTGCTCCTGAAAACCGCGCACGATGCCGATCTGGTGCTTGCGTCGCGCTACGTGCCGGAAGGCAGCATTAAGAATTGGCATTGGATGCGCAAATTAGTAAGTCGTTTTGGCAACGCCTATGCGCGCTGGGCGCTCTGGCTTCCGTATCGCGATCTTACCGGCGGTTTTAAGTGCTGGCGCAGAGAAGCGCTTGCTGCGCTTGATCTTGGGGCCTTCAGTTCGCTCGGCTACAATTTTCAGATTGAGACTACGTATCAGGCGCACAAAAAAGGATTCCGTATCCACGAAGTGCCGATTACGTTTACCGAACGTAAAACCGGCACTTCAAAATTTAATATTTGGATTATTTTAGAAAGTTTTTGGAATGTGCTAAAGATGCGGTTTCAAAAAGAACAATTTTTTGATATAAACAATGCATGACTCCTTCTCCGGCATTTAAGGTGATTGTTGTGGTGGTGATTGCGGCGTTTGCGATAGCGCTCGGCAGTTTTGTGGTAGGCGATTTTGCATTTTTTGGCGCAGGGAAAGGAAGTATGTGGGTTTCAGAAAACGAAGGGATAACATGGAGTGAAGTGGCGCCCGCGAAAGGCATTTCATCGCTTGCCTCACTTTTCGCGTTCACTACCAGCACGCCTTTGCAGATGGAGCCGTTTCTGTTAATCGGCAGCAGCCGGCAAGGGCTTATGCTTGCTCACAGCTTCGTGCATCAGAATCAATTTGCCGCGGTATCGGTTCCGTTTGTCTCTGGTGAGCGGGTACGCATTTATGATATTGATCAGTCGCGCCAGCATCCGCATGATTTTTTTCTCGCTGTTTTTGAAGACGGATTAGGAAAAATTGTTAAATGGACAAAACCAATCATCCAGCGAGATCCGGCTTTGCCGGCAGGTAGATCGGAAGTTCTGCCAGAACTGCCCGGCACAACACAGACGCTCTATACTGCCGCTCTGCGCGACTATGGCATGTTTGCGGTGCGCGTGGATCCAGCAAACGATCGCCATCTGTGGGCCGGCGGCGGCGATGGACTTTTGGTGGAATCGAACAACGGCGGAGCGACTTGGACCACCAGCGCGCGTTTTCGCGAAGGTATCCGTCATATCATCGGCCATCCGGTGCTTGCCAGCCGCATGTGGATCTTGGGATCGCGCGGGACTTTTTTGACCACGACCAATGGCGGAGCAACGTGGACCAAATTAAACAAAGGATTGAGCGCGGCCAAAGCCGGCGATATCCACCAACTTTTTTATGACGTTGCCAACGATCAGTTGATTGCCGGCACCGATCGCGGTGTGATTCGCTCGCGTGACAATGGACTAAGCTGGGAGCTTCTGCCGGTGACGATTCCGCCGTCAGCGCTTCCCGTGCGTGGGGTCGCTTTTCATCCGCGTGATGCGCAGACCCTTGTGATTTCGGCGGCAAATCTGGTATATAAAAGTAAGGACGGCGGCTTTTCGTGGGACCGCAACCTTATACCGCAAAAAACCATTATACACAATCTATTTTTCTCACCAAAGCCGCCGTACCCTCTCTATGCAACCGTGGATTGAACAGTTTACAAAATTAAAACAGGGAGCGCTGGAAGCGCTGCGCAGCGAGTTTGCGACCTTGCGCACCGGCCGCGCCTCCGGTGCCTTGGTGGAACACATCACCGTGGATGCATATGGCTCCACGATGCGCATTCGTGAAATCGCATCGATCACCACGCCGGACGCTCGCACCATCATGATCCAGCCGTGGGATCGCAGTCTCTCGCCCATGATTGTCAAAGCGCTGGAGACCGCCTCGCTGGGCATTATGCCGAACGCCTCGGAAGAAGGCATTCGTCTCACGATGCCGCAGATGAGTGAGGAGCGGCGAAAAGAATTAGTAAAAACCATGGGGCGCATGACTGAAGAGGTGCGCGTGAAGGTGCGCCGCGCGCGCGATGAGGCGTGGGGAGAAATTCAGGAAGCGGCGCGCAAAAGCGAGATTACCGAGGATGATAAATTTATGCTTAAAGAAAAATTACAAAAAGAGATTGATACCGCGAATGATGAAATTGAACGCCTGCGCCGCCAAAAAGAGGAATCGTTATCATGACTCTCGCGATATTGTTATTAGTCCTTATTATCGTTCTTGTCCTCTCGCACGAAGCCGGGCATTTTTTTCTTGCCAAGTGGCGGGGCGTGCGCGTGGATGAATTCGGTCTCGGATTTCCACCAAAAATTTTTGGCATCAAAAAGGGAGAGACATTCTATTCTGTAAATCTTCTGCCGCTTGGCGGATTTGTAAAAATTTTTGGCGAGAATGGCGAGGAAGGCGAAGGCGATCCACGCAGTTTTGTAAGTAAGTCGCTCGGAACGCGCGCATTGATTGTGGCGGGTGGTGTTGCGGCAAACATGATCGTCGCATGGATTATTTTTTCGTTTCTTGCCGGCATTGGCACGCCGCAGATCAGCGATGGCGATGGCGGCGACATTACCGTGGTGGCAGTAGCGGCGGGGTCTCCGGCCGAGCGGGTTGGTCTTAAGCCCGGCGATCGCGTGCTCGGATTTTCATCCATTGGCGCGGTACAGGAATTTATTGATCAGCACCGCGGTAAAGAAGTGGCACTGACCATCCAACGCAATGGCGATGCGATTTCGATACGCGCGGTACCGCGCGCGGTCCCGCCGGAGGGCGAGGGCGCTTTGGGCATTGCGATGGTGGCGATAGAGACCGTGGCGGTGCCGTGGTGGCAAGCGCCGTGGGCAGGATTAAAGAATACCGCAAGCGTGTTTTGGGGGACGATCGTGGCATTGGCAAGCATGGTGTGGGGGTTGCTAAGCGGGATTCCGGGAGCCGTGGGAGAAGTGACGGGGCCGGTGGGTATTGCTTCAATCGTCTCCGAGGTTTCGCAATTTGGTCTTCTGCCGTTTTTTCAATTGATGGCGGTGCTTTCGATAAATTTGGCAATCATTAATCTTCTGCCGATTCCGGCGCTTGATGGTGGTCGCCTTTTCTTTTTTGCCATTGAAGCAGTCCGTCGCAAGCCAGTTTCAGCGCGTGTTAGCCACCTGGCGCACACCATCGGCTTTGCCATTCTAATTGCTTTAATGCTTGTTATTACGTTTCGTGATGTTGTGCGGTTGTTATAGTGGTGGTGATTGATATATACTTTAGAAAAGGAGCAAAAACCTGTGCGATGTATACTGTCTTTTTTTATGGTCCTTTGTTTTACGATGGGTATCGTGGCAGCGATTGGTACGGGTGCCGCATGGGACGGTGATGATTATGTGCAAGGATTTTTTGGTTTTTGCATTACGGTGTTTTTTGTTGGATGCGGGGCTTGCTATGCGTTTTCCCTTGGCAAAATGGAACGGGAGCGCAGAATTTTTTTCCCACGACGGCACTGGTGGCAATTGTGAGAGAGATGATGATACAAAAAGAAGATGGCGCAAGCCATCTTTTTGTTGATTTGGAGGTAGGATCCCTCTAATCCTTTAACGAAGCGTCAAAAATTTACCGACCGGTCGAGGAATTGGCGGGCCTTCAAAGTGTTTTTGCTCTTTTGTAAGAAAGCGATTTCGGCGTTTTTCTATTTCCTTCATCCATGCGTGATTCAGAAGCTCTGCTGGCGACCGCCGGTCAATGACAAGTCCGTATTTGTGAGGGCGTTGTAATCTACTGACTCTGTTCCTTATTTTCATTTTTCTGCTTTTCTTGAGGGGCACGTTTTGTTCCCACTGGCCATAGACACTTTTTGATTCATCAGTCATGTCGATGAGCGCACCATTGATAAATTTAAACCAGAAATCGTCGAGTATTCTATCGTAGTAGAGTGCACCGCGCGCCACGCGGCGGCCTGTGATTATTTTTTGTAAAGGAGCGATAATCAAGTGGTTCATAAATCCATTAAGAAACATATGCATCTCCTCCTTCGCCTACGATTTTTTTCAATGTTAAGCTACATTATTTATTTTGTCAAGACTAGCAACTCATCCTTTCGTTGACTATGGTGGGAACATGAATGAAAGGCCTTCCCATAGTGGCATTATTATCCTTGTTCTTTTTTTGATTGCCGTGGCCGGTGGCCTTTGGTGGTGGCGCGGGTCAAATCAAGGGGATCAGCATGACACCTACGGCGCTCAATACTATGAAGATCTCGCCCAGCGCTATACTGAAGACACCTTCGGCGGCGCCACCCCTGAAGAAACCCTTGAGTTATTTATCGCCGCCCTCGAAGCGGGCAACATCGACCTGGCAAGTAAATATTTTGTGGCGGAGAAGCAGGAGGAATGGAAAAAGAATCTGGAGAATATAAAAGCGAACAATGTTTTAGAAAATATGATATCTGACTTGAAACGCGCTGAGCGTGGAAAAGATTTAACAGAAGGTAGTGCATTGTTTAGTATTGCTAATGAGAATAATGAAATAGGAGCTACTCTCAACGTAGTGAAAATTCCAAATGGCACATGGAAAATTCAGAGCTTGTGATTAGCAGTGCAATGTTGCTTTTTCACTAACGTGCTTCGAAATCCTAAAAATCTGCATGTTTTTCTTAACGAAAAATTCAAAACTCCTCGCTTTGCTCGTCAGACAGTTGAATTTTTCTATAAAACATTTGATTTTTTTGGATTTCTTCGCAAATTCGTTCAAAAGCAACATTGCACTGCTCATATTGTCATTGCGAGGATTGGCGACGTGGCAATCTCTTTTGATAATCTTTGTCTTCTCCCCCTCTTTTGTGTTCGCCTACGGTCTTCCTACCCATCGCGGTCTCACTGATGAGACCGTAGATTTTTTCAATGTATCCTATCCAGATTTTGTATTTACAGAAGTAGAAAAAGAGCTGATTAAAAAAGGCGGCGTGGATGAAGATGAAAATACGCAATTGCGCTGGATGCGGCATTTTTATGATCCGGTCTATAACAGAGGTCTTACATTTGAAACCGAAACCGATGCGGTATTGAGTCGCTGGCAGTCCTCTAAAACGTGGGCACAAGATACGGCGGCACAGGCCGATGTTGATCCCCAGAAAACAACGCTTCTTGCTTCCACGTTGCGTTATTTTGATGCGAATACCGACTACTCATGGGATCGCGCCATCTACGATTACGCGTGGGGTGATAGAGAGCGCGGGCTTGAGGCGCTTGGCCATGTATTGCATTTAATTCAAGATGCGGCAGTGCCTGATCACACGCGCAATGATCCGCACCCACCAGTGTTTGAATTTGGGAGTCCCTATGAGAGTTGGGCACAGCGATTTAATGATCAAAATCTTGATATTGCCGCTGAACTAAAAGCACAGAATAAAATACCGGTATTAATACCGGAATTAAATCAGTATTTCGATTCAATGGCAACGTATTCGAATAATAATTTTTTTAGTAAAGATACTATTTTTGATAGGCGATACAATAAACCAAATTTTGATTATGAGAAAAAAGAAATTTTAAACAATGGGAAGACTTATGTCTTTAAATATAAAGTTGATGGACTTGATGAGTATCGTTTAGCTGCTGTTGAGATGTCTTTAGTATGGCTTGATTATACAACAGAATCACAAAGAACATTGATTAATGATGTAGATCACCTCATCCTCACCGATTACTGGAATCGGTTATCCAAGCAAGCGGTGCTGCATGGCGCGGGGGTGATTAAACTTTTTTTCGATGAGGTGGAGAAGGAGCGAAGGTCTAGAGAGCTTTTGGCAAAGCAGGAGCAGTCGGGCGGGATTTTGGCAAAGATCACTGGTGCTCTTGCGGGGTTGTTGAATAAGTCGTTGTCCTATTGGTCTGATAGGTCCGCTAGGTCTGATTCCAATCCGTCCAATTCGGGCGGCGGGCGGTCGCCCGCCGCCCCGGGGGCCCACGCGTACGCGAGGGGGACCCCGGGGGCTCGACGGGAGCCGCGACTGCCTCACACACGCGTCGGCGCGACGAACAGCAGCGCCTACATGCCACGGGAGCGGCGGGCGGCGACCGGAGTCCCCG
>CAYHZD010000001.1:0-26986 GCA_964361035.1 uncultured Candidatus Saccharibacteria bacterium | reverse complement strand
TTTTTTTTTTCTCTGGGTGGGGGGGGGGGGCGTGGCCGCCCCCCCCCCCCCCCGCCGCGGACGACGCATGGCGTCGTCCGCAAATTTCGCTCGCGGAATATCTGCGAGATCGGAATTTTCGCCATGATGAGGAGAGTAATGCTTCTCGTAATGATATGTACGCACAGGCGCTGGCGATACAGCAGGATGTGGCGAATGTACAAACGAGGCTGGCAGATTTGCTCGCCTTGAATGGTTTTGAAACGGTGCAACCCAAGATACCGCATAACAAAGCACAAGAAGAGAGCGTCCAAAGCTCGGCTTCGGATACGCAACGGCAAAAAATTGACGCACCTGGAGCGTCAATCACGCCGTGGTACAACAACTCGCAAGGCGGAGCTGGCGGACAATCTCCTCTTCTGCCAAAGGTTTCGGAGGGTGAAAGTCCTCCTTCTCCGCCACCAGGGGATCCGCCCGACACCGATCCACCAAGTTTTTCTTTTTCTATCACCAAATGCGATGATTCTTTTTCTTCCGTCGGGTGCGTCGTAGCGCCACAAACATTGAATCTTTCGTGGAGTTCCACCGCTGATGACCTCAAAGAATATCAGGTAACCTGTTCTGTTGACGGAGCTTCGTGCGCGGGGTTTATCACTTCTCCTACCACGGCAACCTCGACCACACATCTCGTGGCTGATCAAAAAATGTACACGTTTGAAGGATTTGCAAAAGACAATGCCGGCAACACTAGTACGACGATCGCAATCACGGTGGAAGTATGGGCGGCACCGGTGGTGATTAATGAGATCGCATGGCGCGGCACGTCGGCGTCGAACGCGGTAGATGAGTGGATTGAATTAAAAAATAATACGTCAAAAGCAATTAGTCTTTCGCAATTTGTTTTGTATTCCGAAACGGATTTGGGGCCGTATCTTTCGTTTGCGGATGCTTCGACAAAAACGATTCCCGCAAACGGTTATTATCTTATTGAACGCACGGATGATACGACTATCTCAACCATCACGGGCGATTTTGTAACTCCGTTTGGCAATGGATTTGGCAACGCGATTGGTGAGACGCTTTCTCTCGTAAAAGTTTCCGGCGGCGCTACGACTACCATTGATCGCGTGCCCGTATGCGGCAACCAATGGTGCGGCGGATTAAATGGCAGTTATTATACGATGGAGCGCAGAGATTTTTTGATCGCGGGTAATATCGAAAACAATTGGGGCACTCATAACGGTGTCATTACGCGCGAGAAAGACGCCGATGGCGCAGGCGTCCTTGCCACCCCCAAGGCGCGTAACAGTTTACATTATTTAATTGACGCCGGCGCCGAACTTTCCGCAAACAAAACGCTCACGAAGATAAACAGTCCCTATATTATTACAGATACCTTCACCGTGCCGAGCGGCAAGACCCTTACGATTAATAAGGGTGTAGTGATTAAATTTGAAAAAAATACCTCTGCATTGGAAGTGGCGGGCACGCTCATCGCAAATGGGGCAAGCGATGACAATATTATATTGACGAGTTTTAATGATGACACCTACGGCGGCGATACGGATGATAAAAGTATCACGCCGTCGGCGGGTGCTTGGCACCATGTAAAGATTCTCTCAAGTGCCACGAATACTTCACTGAATTATGTTCGCATGCGTTACGGCGGTTATATCACAAGCGGGCAGTCTGATGTCGGTCGCGCGCTTTTACGCGTGGAATCGGCGCCTGTGACTGTCACTAATTCCATTTTTGAATATTCTGCTTATTACGGTATTCATTTGGGGAATTCAAATAGCATCATTGCAACAAGCACCTTTAGTAATATGAATCCAGGCGTAGACATCGAAGGTACGCATGCGGCTCTCTTGGCATCCGGCGGCAGTCCTTTGATAAGCGGCAATGCGTTTACCAGTAACAAACGCGGTATCTATCTCTCCGGCAGTGCGCAAGCGAACATCAAAGCAAACACATTTACCAATCACACGGATTACGCGATCACGCAAAGCAGTGGGGCGGCAGCGTTTGTCAGCAACAGCGGCTCCTCAAACACGGGCAACGCGATTTTATTAAGCAGTAATCTTGGGATTACTGGTGCAACCACCACGCTGGTGGCAAACACCTTGCCGTTTGTGCTTTCTGGCGCGGTGACCATTCCACAAAATAGTGCAATTGCTATTGAAAAAGGAACGGTAATCAAAGGAACGGATAGTAGCTCGTTTATCGTAAGCGGTAATCTTCTGCTCAATGGCGCGACCTCATCGGATATTGTATTTGAAGCAGACACTGACACCGCGCCAGATGGGTATTGGACAGGTATTACGCTTGAAACAACAAGCAAAGCCACGCTCAAAGGATTCACGTTGCGATCCGCCGGCGGACCGATTCCTGGTTTCCCGGGCACAAAAACTGGTTTGCGCGCAAAGATTCCGGTGACCATCGAAAACGCGCTGATTGAAAAGAACCGTCATGTGGGTATATGGCTCGATGAACCCTCCACTATTCGCAATACTATTTTTCGCAAGCATCTTTCGCCGAGTAACGGAAGCGCTAAAGCGTTGCTCTTTGAAAATACGAGCGTTACGTTGGACACCATCACCTTTAGCAACAATACCACCGGCATTTATGCCGGTGGCAGCGCCACCGCTACCTCCACCGGCCCTGTCATTTTTGAAAACAATACCACCAACACCACCCCCGCGGATTTGTTATAAATTTTATTATAAAATATATCATTCATTCATTCATTCATTCATTTCGTTTTTTATAGTTTTTATAATTCCGTTTTTCAATTATTTATTGTATACGATGATACAAACTCTATTTCTAGCCATGGCTAGATTAAGAGTTTTGCTGGAAGTCCTCGCGGTATATTGTGGCAGCAAGACGCTTGTGTGTTTCATACTTTTATGGTATAGAAATTCCGAGACAAAATCTTTGAAAAGGAGGTATACTACCGCTATGGCAACGCTTGTATTTATCGGAGCAATTGGATTTTTAATATTGCTTGACGTGGCAATGGGTATATTTATTCTTCATTGGCTCGCTTGGTATTTTAACTATTCACTTACTTGGTATCATTATATCCTTATAGCACCGGTGATCGCAGTTTTGCCGGATATTCTTGATGCTACTTACCAAGAAGCAAAAGAGGGGGAAATCAATGATGCACATCACTTGTTTCCTCATTATCCTCTTCCTATGCTTTTGATTGCGCTTTTCGGCGGATTGTTTACTGGATTGCCGTTTTGGGGTTTAGTGACCGCGGTATCATGGCTTGCGCATTACATTCATGATTGTTGCGAAGACGGTTTTGGCCTGAAATGGTTTTGGCCATTCAATAATAATCGATATCGTTTCATAAGAGGTCGTGTAGGAGGGGGACAATATGTATTTACTCCAGAGGAATACAAACAACTTTGCGATCTGCATTATGGTGATCTGCCCGTATGGCTTAAGCGGGATTATTATCAAGTGACCAGTTATTCTGGTGTTGAATTTACGGTGTCAGCCGCTCTTATTTATCTTGTTATCTTTTCTTTCGATGCCGATACAGCTGCGCTTTATGAGCGTGGCTTTTTTATGACCATTTTCTTTTTCGGCAAGTTGTGGTTATAGTAGGGGTATGAAAAAAGCGCTTATTACGGGGGTTACGGGGCAAGATGGGTCGTTCTTGTCGGAATTGTTGCTGCAGAAGGGGTATCACGTTTACGGCCTTCAGCGGCGCTCAAGCACGTCAAATACCGAACGCATTGATCATCTCTACGACAATCCCCAGCATCCACATTTTTATACGATCTATGGTGATTTGGCGGATAGCTCCAATCTCACGCGCATCATCGAGCAAATCAAGCCCGATGAGATTTATAATCTCGGCGCGCAGAGTCATGTGCGTGTGAGCTTTGATGTGCCGGAATATACCGCCAACATCACCGGCTTAGGCGCTCTGCGGATTCTCGAAGCAATCCGTCATTTAAAATTGCCTGCAAAATATTATCAGGCGAGTTCAAGCGAGATGTTTGGTAAAGTGCTTGCCATTCCGCAAAATGAGATTACCCCGTTTAATCCGCAATCGCCCTACGGACTTTCAAAAGTATTTGCTTTTTATATCACGCGTATCTATCGCAACAGTTATCATCTATTTGCTTCCAACGGCATTTTATTCAATCACGAATCAGAGCGGCGCGGTATCACATTTGTGACACGAAAAATTACGCTTGGCCTCGCGCGCGTGAAGCTCGGGCTCCAGAAAACCTTGCAGCTCGGCAATCTGAATGCCAAACGTGACTGGGGCCATTCGCGCGATTATGTGGAAGCGATTTGGCGCATCTTGCAGCATCATGAGCCAGATGATTTTGTTATCGCCACCGGCCAGACGCATACGGTGCGTGCGTTTGTGGAGGAAGCGGCAAAACACCTTGATATGGATATTGTCTGGGAGGGAGAGGGTATGGAAGAGAAAGGTGTTGATCGTAAAACCGGCAAGGTGGTGGTGGAAGTGCATCCGGCGTATTTTCGACCCGCCGAAGTAGAGTTTTTGCAGGGCGATTCCGGCAAAGCGCGTAAAATATTGGGTTGGGAGCCAAAGGTCACCTTCAGCGAGCTTGCCGCGATCATGGCAAAAAGCGATTTTGAGGTTGTGCAAAAAGAGGCGATGCTGGGGAAAAAGGTGGAAATACATCACATTTTTCGCGCATGATAGAAAAAATATATTATAAAAATATACTTATTGGCATTCGTATCGCAGGGCATTTCCCGAAAGGCAGTATTCCGCATACCGATGAAAAAGAGGCTCTTGGTTTACTGACATTAACCTATCCTGCAGGATCACATTTGAAAGCTCATGTGCATAAGCCCAAAAAACGAATAACGCATCGCCTTCAAGAATGTTTTATTGTTCATAAAGGAAAAGCACGTATTGATCTTTACGGACCCGATAAAAAACTTTTTAAGCGTATCTATATAACAACTGGACAATTATTCATTGCGCTAAACGGCGGTCATGGTTTTCATATACTTCAGGATGCCGAGATTATTGAGCTTAAAAATGGGCCATTTATCGATGACAAACATTTCATCTAGACTTTTTTTGGGCGTGCTCGCCATTAAGGTGGCTGCGGTTATTGCAGTTGCGATCTTGGCAGGGCCGAAGGGTTTTTTGTGGAGCGGGGATGCGCAGGAATATATCGATCTTGGGCGCAATCTCGTGAGCGGCAATGGATTTGCAAGAACCGGCGATGGTGAATTTATCGCCGCTCAAGATCGCACGCCGTTCTATCCATTGGTAGTCGGGAGTGCAATGACGTTGACAAATTTTCAATCTGCATGGCCCGTTGCGTTTATCCAAGCTGTTCTTGCCGCATTCATTGCCGTGCTTACGTATAACATTGCTCTCTATTTTTTATCAGAACGATGGGCATTGGTTCCTGCCCTTATTGTATCGTTTGAGCCACTCATATCATCCCTTCATCTTTTAATATTTACCGAGACGTTTTTAGTATTTTTTGTTCTTCTTTTTATGTATTTCTTTTTACGTTTTTTTGAGCATAATCGGCAACAAGATATTGTTATTGCTTCCGCTGCTCTCGCGTTCGCCATGCTTACAAAGCCCGTAGCGGTCTATCTTGCCATTATTCCATTTTGTTTTCTTCTTTGGCATGGCGTGCGTATAAACTTAAAAGGACTTGGTATTTTCATTATAGTTATGATAATTTTTGTGAGTCCTTGGATCGCGCGGAATGTCATTCTTTTCGATTCATTTGCTATAACCACATATGGGCAGAAAGCCACGTGCGGATATCAAATCTCCGCCGTTTTTGCCACGGCACATCGCTTTTCTCATACCACGCCCGGTATAGCAATGGCGGAAGTAAGAACACATCCCCGGTATCAGGCATTGGAAAAATCTTGCTTTCAATCGTCAGTATTTTCTACGTTGTTTGGTTTATTCCGCGCATTCCCTTACGCATTCGTGAAGGCAAATATGCTTGCTACCGCAGGATTTTTTACCAACGAAGGATACACAGCATTTTTTGATAGACCATCGACCACACTTCCTCCTCATCACAACTATCTTACACCTGCGGTTTTTTCCGGTCCCGCATGGAACGATAACCTGAGCAGGGCGCTACGAGAACTTTCTTTATTTGAAGGCCTTGTGGTATTAGGAGGGAAACTTTTCTGGCTGCTTGCCGTCTTTTTTGCCGGCATTGGAGCAATGATCGCTTTTCGCGCATCTCCATTGCGTTCCCCCGCATTTTTTTTGACGCTTGTGATTCTCTATTTCGCCGCCGCAACCGTGCTTGCGGCTGGCTTCGGCGCCGGCGCCCGTTATCGTTATCCCGTTGATGCCCCGCTCTTAATTTTTGCTACGTTGGGGTTTGTATCGTGGTTTTCTGCAGCAAAATATTATTTTCCAGTCGGTAGCGCGCGCGGGTTTCGATGGCTTCATAAACGGGGAACACAACAGTAATTCTAAACCCGCCTGCGCGAGAGCCGCTGTTATCTGGGTTGGCGTCCAGAGAGTCTGCATAAACGCATAATTTCCCGTTTCTGTTTTTTTATCATGATGTACGGAAAAACGATACGTAAGCAATGTTTTTTGATTGAATGCGTCAGTGTGCGCATCGAGTTTACAGACGATGCGGGCACCGTGTTGGTTCATGCGTATCGTTTTCGTATGGGGGGGGTCGCGGAGAACGGCAACGCCATTCCAGCAGTCAAAAATAAAAATACCATCCGGTGCAAGACGCTTTGCCACGCCGGCCATAAATATTTTTAATTGCACATCGTCGGGGATATAGGTAACGACATTAAAAAACGCTACAATGAGATCAAAATTTTTTTCTGCAAGGCGATCGATTCTAGCGGTAGAAAATCGAACATGGTTGAAGTTGTTGCGCACAAGTTTTTCTCGTGCAAGCGTAATCATTTTTTTATCAATATCAATAGCGGTAAGGGGGATGCCGCTTTTGGCGAGTTCTTGGGTATGGTTGCCGGTGCCACAACCTATCTCTAACATATGAGTTGGTTGCAGCACTCCAAATTTTTGAGCCAACTTAAAAATTAAATCGATTTCTCGCGCATAATCTTTGTGTCGGAAAAGAGCGTCATAATGGCGGTAAAAAAGTTCACTGTTTTCCATAATTTTCATGAGAGTAAAATTGTTTTATCACATGACAAACATACATGACCTGTTTATCGGTAAGGGTAGGAAAGGTAGGCAGGCAAACGCCGTGTTCATATCCGAATATAGTATTGGGGAACAGAGCATCATTATTCTGATTGAGGTAAGCAAAACATGGTTGACGATGAAGAGGATAGAAAAACGTACGCGGTTCCACATTCCTTTTTTTAAGGAACCGCATTAATTCATGGGCATGATCACAGAGAATGCCCGCGCGAAAGGGAATCCACTCCGCCTCTTTATCCGGTTCAAAAAAGGTAATATATGGTATGGCTGCAAGAAGTTCACGATAACGATCCGCTATATGCTTTTTGCGTTTTTTAACCTCATTGAGTTTCTGTATCTGTATAATGCCTACAGCGCTTTGTATATCAGTAATGCGGAAATTGTAACCGATTTCCGGATGAATAAAAGATCCCCGTTCTCGGCGACCCTGATTGCGTAAGTAAAGCAGTCGGTCATAGAATGTTTCGTTATTTGTCACCACAAATCCTCCCTCGCCAGTCGTAAGAGTTTTGTCGGCAAAAAAAGAAAAGGTACCTATATCGCCAAATGCGCCCGCGTGAACGCCATTTCGGTGTACGCCTATTGCCTGCGCCGCATCCTCAATGACGTGCAAGGAATGAGTTTTTGCAAATGCATGTACCTGATCCATGTCCGCTATCGTTCCATAGATATGGACCGGCATAATTGCTTTTGTATTGCGCGTGAGTAATCGTTTTGCGTTCGAGCAATCAATTTGAAAATTACGACGATTCACCTCCACAAAGATTGGTTTTGCACCGGTCATCTCTACCGCCGTTGCCGATCCAATAAAAGTGAAATCAGGCACCAACACCTCATCGCGTGGGCCGATACCCAAAGCACGGAGTCCCAGATAAAGTGCGAGTGTGCCATTTGGCGCAAATACGCCAAAACGAGTCCCTATAAGATGGAGCAGTTTTTTTTCAAATTTTTTACTTTCCGGTCCTTCGGTGATCCAGTTATGCTTAAAACAAGAAGCGATTGCTTGATACTCTTCGTCGCCTATCCATGGTGAAAATTGAGGAATGTGCATAATGATATGATGGATATATTAATATATTAATTGCGGCGGAAGATCCAATAGCCGCGTATTGCCATGGCTAGGAGCCGCAGACCATGAAACAATACCCGTGTTTTCGGCGTTCCATAAGGGCGTGGATAATAATGGATGGGGATTTCTCCGAATTTAAGCCCCATGCGCGCTGCTCCGTAAAGGAGTTCGAAATCTCCAAAAGGATCAGGAACCCCCAAAAAGCCCCATTGAGTATATAGGAGTTCGTAATCTTTTTTCAAGATCGCTTTGATGCCGCTCAATACATCGGTGACGCGTTGTCCTAAAAAAAATGAAAACCATTTTGCAAATATCATATTGCCTATTTTATTTGTCCACGGCATCGCTTTGGTATGAAATGGATATACAAGCCTGCTTCCCTCGATAAACTCAAATCGTTTTGATTGCATTGCTTCCCAAACATAATAAAGGTCGCGAGGGTCAGACGTGCCATCTCCCTCATAGAGTATGATCACTTCTCCTTGTGCTTCTTTAAATCCTACTCGGATAGCGTCTCCTTGTCCTTTACCGGGCTGGCCAATCACGCGAATATTTTTTTCCGGATTGGTTGCTATAACGCGTTCAATTTCCTCACGCGTGCCGTCAGTCGAGTGACCCTCCACAAAAAGAATTTCTTGACGATCGCAGAGCAACGGCAGTTTTTTCACGATCGGTTCAATATTGCCTCGTTCATTGCGAACGGTAAGACAAATGGTAACGCTTTGCGGAATATCCGCCTTTTCAGAGAGTATTGGCAGAGGCCGCGCGATGATAAATTGGTCAAGCTTAAACATATCAAAAAATGGGAAAAGATCAAAAAATCCATTTATCAATGACCCGATACCAAAAAGAGAGAGCGGCATCATTGTATGGCGAAATATACGCGTTACGTCGAATGCGGCGCCAGAAAGATACATGGTGACATCGCCCACTGATAACCAGTTGTGGATTCCTTCGTTGCGTTTAAGAGCAAGGCGCTCGGCGAGCGTAAGTATGCCTTGCCAGAGATGATTATGCTGATAAATAATCAATCGCGTGGAAGGATGACAGAGGCGCCGTATTTTTTTCAAAAGATCGCAGATATCATTTGTTTTCCCCAATGATCCGTCAAGGAATAGGTAATCAAATTGTTTTGCAGGAAAATGTTTTTGGGGAATATCTTTCACCACAAACAGTGTTTTATCCGATGGAATAAGAAATGCAAGTGTGCGTTGGATGCGTGCATGATAATAGGAATGACGCATAATAATAGTTTAATACGATATCTGTTTTATTTTGTCAAGCGCGGCAAAAAAGCCGTAAGAGGCAAGGAGAAACATGAAGGAGCTGACGCTGAAACGATAGCGGGGATGGGCAACTGCGCCACCGGCCACCAGCGCCATAATGATCACCATTAAGAAACTCGCGATCAGCACAAATTTTTTTGTCCGTTCTTCGCGTACGATGCCGAAAAGAACGCCGGTGATCATCGCGAGTACGATGAGAGACCAGCTTGCAAAACCTACGATAAAAAAGAGCAGAACGATGCGATTTTGAGCGACTGCACCGGCAAAGCTTTTAAGATCGCCTTTGAAAATCAAATCACCTAAATTTGCAAGTGGTTCCTTGATAAGTGCGATGCGCTGGCCGATGTCGCGTAAGCCATCGCTGATAAAAAACCGCGCGCTTCTTGAAACATAGAAAAGAGCAAATTGAAATGGATGCGCTTTGATTTCTTCACGCGCTACTTGCCACATATACGGTGCGTTGCGCAGCGTGCCTGTGTGGCCCGCGCGCACGTCTTCTTTATAAGGGCTTGCCGTAAACACGCGTTCGTGGAATATTTTTACTGCTTTTCGATCTGATATACCATGCAGCCGTGCGTAGAAAAGCGGCGTGTGCGCGTAAGCAAATTGCCAGCTCGCCACCGCCGAAAGTTCAAAGCGATCAAACAGAATTTTATTGCGCACAAGCCAAGGGCCGATCATAAGAAGAAATCCTGTAAAGAATAAAAGGGTATAAGCAATAATTTTTTTTTTCATCGGCCATAGGCGAGCGCCAATGAATACCAAAAATGAAGGAACAAGTATTTCTCCGACCGGGCGCACCATGGTGGCTGCGCCCAACACAATTCCGCTTATAAGAGTTGGCAGAATGTGTGCAGCTTTTGTTACGATAATCCAAAATGCGAGCAGGACAAAAAAAATAAAAAGCGGTTCGGTCAAAATTGTATTGGTGTACAATATGCCGGCCGGGTCAAAAATAAAAAGAAGGGCCGCTCCCCACGCAATTTTTTTTGAGAAAACAAGGCCAATGCGATAAAGCAGTAAAGCAGATATGCCGGCAATAATATGCTGTAAAAAAGGAACAACAAAAATGGTTGAAAACACGGCAATCGCTCCGGCAAGAAGAAGTGGATAGCCGGGGAGTTCGAAGCTATTTGGCGCGCCTGCGGGGTTTAAGAAATGTCCTGTTTCCAGAATACTTTGCGCCGCCGAAAGATAATCTATGGAATCGGATCCTACAATGGGGATGATCGGCAGCGATTCCGCGGGCACCCATACGGGAAAGAAAGCAAGCAAAAAAAAGGCGATGAGCCGAAGTCCGACGGCAAGCGAGAAAATGATAATTTCATTCCGATACGCCGATGTTTTTTCAATATTCATTGGTTACGCGTTTAACTAACAAAGAATAATGCTGGTTGGGTCAATGCCCAGCGGGTTGTTTGCGCAAGCGAGGCAGGGGTGCCGGCATCCGACCAAAAACCAGCAAGTTTGCGCGCCATACAACGCCCTTGTTTGATATAGATATCATTGACCTCCGCGATTTCAAACTCGCCGCGTTTGGAGGGTTTTAATGTTTTGATGACATCAAAGACATCGCGCGGATAGAGGTAGACGCCTACCACAATAAAATTAGAAGGCGGCGTTTTTGGTTTTTCAATAACGCCCACCAATTTTCCATTGCGGAAAGAAGCCACACCGAATCGTTGGGGGTCGGAAACTTTTTTTAAAAAAACGGTGGCGCCATCATGCAACGGCGGGCGCGGAATTTCTCCTAAGATATTGTCGCCTAACACAACTGCAAATTGCGGATTTGACGAAGAAAAATCGTGTTCTACAAAATCGCGCGCGAGTGCGAGCGCCTGTGCAATACCGCCTGCCTCTTTTTGCACCTTGTAGGTGAGATTGACCCCAAAGGTAGATCCGTCACCCAAAAACTCGGCAAAGTCGCCGATGTGTTCCCCGCCGGAGACCAACAGAATATTTTTAATGCCAAAATGAACCAACGTACGCAACGGATAGAGTACCATGGGCTGGTTGATGATGGGTATCAAGTGTTTGTTGGTGATTTTGGTGGCTGGCAACAACCGCGTGCCTTTGCCGCCCGCTAAAATAACGCCGCGCATACAGGATATTTTTTACCACATTTTGATCAAAAATAAAAGCCCCCATCTCATGAGGGCTATGCCTTCGGCACCATGGCACGTTTGGATTCCTTCCATGGTTCGCCGTTGATTTCTTCCCAAGCACGTTGGCGGACTTCTTCAATCTCGTTTGCCGAAACCGGGGTATTGATGAAGATCGATTGCGTCCAATTGAGATAATCGGGATCAAAATCCGGACGAATATAACCACACGCAAGCGATCGTTCAAAAAGCGGCGTTCCGGGGCACGGCATCACGGCAAAAAAATTGCAATGATCTGCACCGGCTTCTTTGTGTTCGCGCGCCATCCGAATCGTCTTTTCCATTTGTGTGCGTGTCTCGGTAGGGAATCCGAGCATATAGTTTGCGCCCACATAAAGCCCCGCCGCTTTGCACGCGCGAATGAGGGCAGTCATGTCGTGTCGTTGAGGATTCCATTTATTGGAAACATACTCGTCAATAATTTTCGTATCTCCTGATTCAAAAGCCAATACGATTGGATTGATACGGGCCTCCTTAAGCAACTCAATTACGTCGTGAGCCGGAGAACCATCCTTATTGAGCATATGAATGGCGTTAACGCCGTTGACATCAGCAAAACGTACGCTCGCTTTCAGCAGAGATCGCAGAAGCTCAAAGGCACGCGATTTAATCGCAAGCAGCGAGTCATCCTCAAGATAAATGGTTTCTATACCAAGACCCTTGAGAATTTCCACTTCCTGCAACACTCGATCAATAGTTTTATAGCGAAATCGTCCAATCTCGCCGGCAAGACTTGTCTTTATTTCTCCGGCAATATGACAAAAGGCACAGTTGAATGGGCAACCGCGCGAGGTCATCATGGAGGCGTAACGCAAAAGCTGTCCAGGCGCATGATCGCCACCATGAGGGCGGGCGATCTCAGCGTATCGATCATTGGGGTGCAGATGCCAAGCAGGCATGGGCAATTCATCGAGGTTCCAGCAAAAATCAATTGACTGCGCTCGATTGATGACAATCGTTCCGTCTGACGCACGCGAGGCAAGCGCGGAAATTCCGGTAAAATCAAATCGTTTTCTCCGCCGCTGGCGCACCGCTTCTGCCATAAGCAGCGGCAGTATTTTTTCTGATTCCGAAAGAAATACCGCATCAACCCCGGCATCAAAGAATTTGTTCATGCGGCTGCGGGCATTGACCCCGCCGGTGATGACAAGTTTATCCGGGAATGTTTTTTTGATGAGATGAATAGTTGCAAGCACCATGCGTTCTTGATTGCTGAAAATTGAGGTAAAGCCGATGACATCAGAGTCCGCGGCTTCCTCTAGAATGCGTTCAACGGGTACGCCCGTACGCAAAAGACCACTCGGCAATTCCGTGCTCCGGTAAAAGGTTTGTTGAAGATCGTCTCTCTTTGGCCTGCCCACACAGGCATCAAAAATATCCACCTCGACCCCCGCTCGAAGCAATGTTCCGGCATTATACAGATGCGCAAGCGCCCCTTGGGGCTTGCACACCGTGCCCGGCAGATTCTGCGCGGGAGCGTATATAAACAGCACCTTCGGGTTTTTACGCATCGCGTTTTGACTCCTTTCTATTGTTAAGCGGTACGCAACTTCTTTTTTGAGCATACTGTTTTCTTAGCCCAAGAAAATATTTACAAAATAGAAGAAGTATGCTATATATCAAAATGAATCTTTATGGTGAATATTTTGAACGAAAGGAGTGAATAGTATGAAACAGATGCCTAAGGTCGGTGACGAAGTATACGTGCTCGGCAATGGTGATCGTTTGCTCGGCGGCCTTGCTCAAGTGACCGAAGTCTGTGGCGAACATATTATTGTGGAGGCGCATGGCGGCGCCAATTATCGCTGGATCAATGGTCTTGATTGTATTCAAGATCAATTACGAAAACAGTATGGCACCCAACACGCTCGCGCACTCAATACTCTTCCCACCGCTTAACTCGCAGCGCCCCCGCTGCGTTTTTTTATTTTTTTTAGTACCCGTTTTGATGACAAAAAATACGATCGTCAGGATTGTCATCAAGATTGACTTTTTGCGACACTGTAATATACCTTATGGTATGATCATTCTTGTCGATATCGATGGTGTTCTTGCCGATTTCGGCAAAGGATTCCATAAGGCATGGGAAAAGAAATATCCCAGTGCACCACTGAAAGAGAGAAAATCTTTTTATATAGCCGATGATTTTTCGCAAGCATTAAACAAAAAAATAAAGCGTGTTTATTGCGCAAAAAACTTTTTCCTCAGTCTTCCTCTTATACGGGGATGCAAAAAAGCGTTAAAAGACATGGCAGCATCGGGTTATGATGTGCGTTTTTGTACGTCATTCGTCTCTCAGAACAAATACTGTCTTTATGAAAAACAGCTATGGATAGAACGTCATTTTGGACGCGCATATGTTAGAAAAACTATTTTTACAAAAGATAAGACTTTTATCAAAGGCGATATTCTCATCGATGATCGGCCTGAAATTATAGGCGCGCGCACACCCGAATGGCAACATATCATTTTTGCCGCACCATATAATCGGCATATTAAAAACAAAAAAAGAATAACGTGGAAAACATGGAAATCTTGCATTTATTAGACCATTATGTTATTCATTAGCTGAAAGCAAAACTACGCAGAAAAGGAGTGCAATCATGGCTGAAGAGCGTGTCCAATGGAATACGTTTGATTCTGAACATTACGAATTACCTCTGCCAAGTGATATTTTCATCGGCGAATGGCTGCAAGCCACAAAGCTTGTTCCGCTCCGTCGAGCAACGAAGATTATAAGATTGGAAGTAATGTCATTGAACTATCTCAAACATCTGCTTTCTCAAGTCTGGCTGCGCGATTTTCCGAAAACGTTCCCTTACAAATCCTGTGAAATAGAAATTGCGCACATTGATCCCGATCAATGTTTGATTGGGCAAACATACATAGAAATGCAGCGTTACCAGATGCTCGTGGGAGGATTTCAGAATCTTTTCTCTGGTTTTGCGGCAACGATCGGTATGGCAAACCACGCTGCTTTGCTCATTTTATGTGAGATAAATGATAAATCGATCGGGCTTGCCTACCATGTGCCACCGCTTATTGAAGAGCACGAGGGGCATCTTTTTCTGATTGACGGCGTACATCGTCAGCTCACAGCTAAACTCGCAGGCACGACCATCGCTTCTGTAGTGATTAAAAACGTGAAGTATCCATTTCCTTGCGATGTACATAGTTGGGATAATGTGCGAGTTATTAGCGAGCGGCCGCCATATCAAGAACGTTTCTTAAATGCGAAGCCCGAATTCTTTCGGCAGCTTAAAGAGGTTGGCATTGGCGGTTAACTAATGAGACGGGGGATGAACCGTCTCTTTTGTATTTTACCGCCACTGGGGGTGATCGATGGTGAAGCGGACGGTGCGTTCCAGCGAGGTATCGAAGTCGATTTCTGGCTTCCAGCCCATTTTTTTAAGTTTGATGCCATCGAGGGCGTAGCGGATGTCGTGGCCCGGGCGGGTGCTATGGAAATCCACTAATTTTGGAATCAATGACTTTCCGATGATGGCCGCAATTTTTTGTGCCATGGCAAGATTGCTCTGTTCGTCAAAACCAATGATATTATACGATTCACCCGCCACACCTTTTCTCATTAAAAATAAAATGGCCGAGGCGGTATTGCGGCAATGCAGCCAGTAGCGGCTGCCGATTGCGATCATCTTACCTTTTTTGAGTGTGGCAAAAATCGGCATGGGCGTTTGCTCGAGCACGGAACGGATTGTTTTTGGAATCAATTTTTCCGGATGCTGGCGTTCGCCAAAATTATTCATGGTGTAGGTGGTCATCACCGGCAAGCCGTAGGTGGTAAAAAACGCCTGCCCCAGCGCGACACCGCCGGATTTTGAAGCCGCATAAGGATTGGAGGGTTTATGAGGATCAGTTTCTTTATGCGCACAACCTTTTGGTGCGGGGCCAAACACTTCGTCGGTGGCAAAGTTAATAAAAAGTTTCAGTGATGGCAGAGAGCGCGCAAATTGCAAACAATGCGCGGTGCCTACGACATTGTCCATAACAAACCCGACTGGGTCTTCGAGACTGCGGTCCACATGGGTGGAAGCGGCAAGATGAAGAATGTAATCAACGTTGCCGATAGCGCGGGCGGCGAATTCATTGATGGGCGCTTTCAGATCGTGCCAGACAAAATTGACGCGTTTTTTATGTTGTTCCCATTGCGGCAGATCAGTCAGGCGGTTGAGTGTGCCGGATACGTCCAATCGGTCAAGGCATGCGATATCCGCATTTGTCTTTTCCAAAAGATATTCAATGAGATGATGGCCGATAAAACCGGCGCCGCCGGTAATCAAAATGCGTCTCATAGCGTTGTGAATAATCTTTGGTACGCGGGGAGAACCGCTTGATAGGAATAATGTTGTTGCATACGTTCTTTTGCTTTTTTACCCATCTCTTTTCGTAACGCTTCATCGGCAAGCAATGTTTTGATTGTTTCAAGCCATTCTTTATCGGTGCGCGCAAAAAAACCGCCTTCTCCAACGACTACTTCATTTTCTCCCACCGGACTTGCCACCACCGGAATTCCGCAGCGCATGTACTCAATGGCTTTGCCCCCGCATTTAGCTCGATTGAACGCGGTGTCAGCAGTAGGCATCAGGCCCACATCGCATTGATACTCATGCAGAGTGCGCGGCACGCTGTCCGTGTTTTGCCAATCGAGATCGCCAATAAAAATTGTTTCAAACAATGCATTGGTGAAATAATCTTTGAGCGGCTGATAATGCTGTGAGCCGATGATGAGGAAGCGAAAGGGAATGTCGTCACGGGCAAGCATATCGAGCGCGGGACGAATTATATGAAAATGGCCGTCTAAAAAATGCCCCTTGCCGGTGCCGACCCAGCCAATCGTAAACCGATCGCGCCGACCATGCTCGACGATATATGATGGGGAGGGGATATCAAATACCGTGGGTATGAAAACAACGTTTTTGTTGATTTGTTTTATATAATCGGCAATATAATGCGATCCGGCAACAACTACATCCGCCGCGCGCGCGAGCATCCGTGTTTTGTGCGGCGAGTGGATCCACTCGGCGTCATCGAGATCATAGATAAGTTTTTTGCGCCCCCGCCATTTGGCAAAAAGAATCAAAGCAATAACATCCCACGGATAGAGGGACTTATGGACGTACATGAATGTCCCGCTTTTAGCTCTTAGCTTCCAGAACATGTGCTTGAGAACACGGAGACGTTTGAGAGAAGGCATCCAAAGAGAATGGCCGATGTTATATATAATATCATAGTCATGGCCATAAGCGCGTTTCAGGTGTTCGGCGACCAGCCATACGCGCTGATGCGAGCTTGGCGTGGTTGCGTCGCCTTTGGTGAAAAAAATTATATGCCTCATGGTGTTTAGAATGACAATTATTTATTAAAATGTCAATCTTGCCATTTCCTTTGCATCTATTTGATAATAATATTATGAGACACTCTCTTTTGCTGTTGTTCGGTTTTTTCACGCCGTTGTTCGCATTTGCTTATCTCGATCCCGGCACCGGCAGTTTTATTATTCATATTATCGTGGGAGGGCTTGTAGGTATCTCCTACGGTGTGCGCGTTTTTTGGCGCCAGATAAAAACGGTATCCTCACGCATCTATTCAAAAATTAATGATACCTTCAGAAGAACATAAAAATTTTTTTAAAAAAGAAGGATATCTTGTAGTAAAGAATATTGTACCGCAAGAGAAAATTGATATGCTCTATCGAAGCATGGTTGCCGTTTTTCAAAAATATCATCCACACGAACAAGAAGATTTTCTGCGGGGCGTGTCATGGGAAAACACTCATTTTCATCAGCGCATGGCGGAATTTCGGAAACAAGATCCTCGCGTATTTAGCGCCCTCTATGATTCCATGCAGACGACTGTTGCTTTATGGAATTTTGTCACTGATCCGATACTTGCGGGGATTGCCGCGGCGCTCATGGATGAAGATATCGCCGGTCTTACTACCACCGACGCTCTTTTGCGTATGGATGCTTCGGGAGATACGCGCAATAAGCTCGCATGGCACCAGGATTCAGCCCATTTTCGTCAGAACGCGAAAGGCGCGCATGGGGTGGTATGCGCGGTTACCTTGCGTGATCTTACCGCCGATCTCGGTCCTTTAGAGATTGTGCCGCGCAGTCATACGCTTGGCACAATCGCAATTGAGGGGAGCGTGAAGGATGAAGAGCGTTATAACTCTCTCTATTCACAGCAGTATGCGATTCCCGAAGAAGATATAAAAGGATTTGAAAGGGAATCATTGATCGCATCAAGAGGTGATGCCTACTTTATAAATTTCGATTTAGTGCATTGCAGTGGCGCCAATACATCCGGCATGTTTCGTTTTACGGTAATCTGCCGTTATCATAAGATGCTTGCCAATGATTTTGTGCCCGGCCGTCTTATATATTACCCGACCAAAAAGTCGTGAATGTATTGAGCGGCAATTGTTGATGATGAGCCGAAATTATAAATATATTCCTTGCGCGCTTCGAGAATATGTTCTCGATAGTGCGCTTTTTTTTTGATCATGACGGAGATGACCTCATCGGCGCGATTGACTTCATGGGGGTGCAACACTTCGCCGATACGTTCGCGAATCGCGATATCCATGGGTTCGATTTGGTAATCTTTGTATTGTGTATTATTAATCTTTATGGGGACATCGATAAACAAAACAGGTTTTTCGGTGCCAAACGCAAATTCGTATACCACACCGCTCCAGTCAGATATCAGTATATCGGCCGTATAAAAAGAATCCGTTGAGGCGAGATTTTCTTCGCTCGTAAAGTTTTTATATGATTTAAATTCTCCATAGAGTTCATCCAATAATGCAGGATAGAGTTTGCGTGTCATATGATGAGGCCGCAAGACAACTTCGTAGTTTGCCTCCAAGAGTGCACGCAGGAGATCGCGCCCGCACATATCGAGAAGGGTATTGCGTTCGTGCCACGGTCCCCAGCCGGGTGCTACAAGAATTTTTGCTTTATAAATGCTTTTTTGTATGCCATTTTTTCTTTTTTGCAGATATTGGCGGTGTATTTTTTCTAAACGATAATAGCCGACCTCAATTAAATTTCGCGGCGCGCGGCCATAGAGTTCTTCTTCACGGCGCAGCTCGCGCATATGGTGCGGACCCACGCAGAAAATCGTGTCATAGTGAAGAATGCCTCCGGGTTTTACAATATGAAAAATACTGCCGATCGTATGAAACGTATAAATATAATTTTCAATGTTTCCTGATTTTTTTAAATGAAAGAGTGCAATATCGTCCGGGATCGTCACCAGAAATATTTTTGTTTTCAGAAGAAGGACAAAGGGCTCTAAGAGAAGCCGTATATAGAAAGAACGAATATTTTTTTGATCCCGGTGCAAAAGAGGATCGCGCGGATCGGACGTGACGTAACGAATAGGGAGGTTGTGGGTTTCCGTGAGCTCCTTGATAATGCCCTCAAGAAATTCAAAATAATGAGCATCATCAACATATATAACAACACCGCTTTCTTTTTTTGTAGCACCCCAAAAAAATTTTAGAAAATCTTTACATTCCTTAAAAAAATAATAAATATGATTCATTTGGTAAGGAAATAACGCAATTCGCCATCGCCCCAAATGAGTCTGCCTTCGGGGGTATCCGGGAAGGTGGTGATGGTGCGGTCGCCGTTGCTTGGCGCGGGCATTATCTTACTGAACCCAAGGGCGGCGAGATGTTTTTCAAGCCATGCTCGGTTTGTATGGTCCTCTACGGGTACATACCAGCTGTCGGCAAAAATATAGCGTTTTGGCGGCATGCCGAGCATATCGAGCACGGCCACGGCGTATTCCATGGGGATATGTTTTGTAACCTCTCGCATTTTTTCTCGGGATGTCCAAAAGATGCCGCCCGATCCGTACATATAAAGAAAGGCGCTGCCGCCTTTTTTGAGCACGCGCGCAAGTTCATGGAGTCCCTTTTCTCTGTTGCCGGTATGGTGAATCACTCCCTTGCAGAAAACAAAATCAAACGATTCGTCGCTAAACGGAAGGTTGAGCACATCGCCACGGGTAAAGGTAACATTCGTGAGTTTATGGAGAGCGGTAATTTTTTTTCCTACTGCAATCCCTTGTTCGCCCAAATCAATGCCGATAATTTCTGATGCGCCGAGCGGCACAAAGCCGAGGGTGAATCGTCCTGATCCGCAGCCCATGTCAAGCACCCGTTTGCCACGTATCATTTTTTTAGCATCCTGTCCATTTTCTTTGAAAAGATTTTTGAGCACCATTGCCGATTCTTGCTTTACATAATCGGTGTTCAGTTTCTCCCACAACGGGCCATAGACGCCCGGCGCGTCTTTTTTGGTTCCTTGCGGCAGAGAAGCTGCCTGCGGATAATAGCTCCCGAGTGGTGCCAAGGCATCGAGTGCGGCAATACAATGAGTAAGACAGCGCGTAATGTTGTCTAAACGATTGGCTGCGTACCGTTTTGCGATAAAGGGATCATTTGCCCAGATATTGCGAAAATATTCATGCAGAAGCATGACCACCAGAGAGGGATGGCGCGGAGCTATTTTTTTTGCGCGCACAATAAACTGATCAAGGAGCTGATGCGCTTTTTTTGCTTTCTTTGCTTGGGCACTCATGGTTTTACCCTATCGGTATTGAAGTTATTTTGTCAAGATATAGCCATGCTATGTTAAATGAGTCACAAGATATTCTGCTCGTTTAAAATCATTAAGATCGTCGATTTCAATGGCACCCTCGTTTTCAAAAAAAATAGGGCGCATCATGTGTGTATGCAATATCGTGTTAAGCGCATCTTCCGCTTGCGAAGTTGTTTTTCCTTCGCGGATAAAATCATCCACGCACGCCATCCATTTTTGCCAATCCGCCAAGAGTACTTTATAGAGAGAAACACAGCCGATTGCATGTGCTTCGTCAATGTTGTTTGCTATTTCTTTTACAAAACCATTTTCAAGACGTGCCTTGAAATCTTTTTGTGGAGGCTTGAATTGATGGCTCACGAGAATGCCTGTATAAGGAGCATCCACCGCCTTTTTTATCAATGTTTTTTCGTAGATCCAGTCACCAAATGCAAAAATGACGTCCTCGATAATGTGGGCGCGCGCAAGCCAGAGCGAATAAATGTAATTCGTTTCTTGATAACGATCATTTTTTATATAAAGGGGCCGTAGGGCGGGATAAGTCGCTGCTACAAATGCGCGTATTTTTTCTTCGCGATATCCGGTGGTAAAAACCACATCGTGTACACCATTTTCCATGAGTGCCTCAAGCGTGCGCGCAAGAATGCTTTTGCCGCCTACTTCAACGAGGCATTTAGGTATCTCTTGGGTGAGCGGTCTTAAACGACTTCCTTGCCCCGCCGCTAAAATAATCGCTTGCATATCTTTTTGATGCCATAGATCTTATTTTTATGCAATCCCTCCCTATTTTTTAAGGGAAAAAATAAAAACCCCTCTTCTGGAGAGAGGGTTGAAAGGATTTCAGCCTTTGTGATTAGTTAGTCGAATACTCCTTCAATGATTGCGTTGCAGAGTTCGGCGAAGGCGGGGTGATGGAAGCAGGCAAAGGTTCCCGGATTTTCCTTTATCGCTTTTTTAAGCTCTTCGGCCGACCACCAGCGGTTGCCTCCTCCCTCATTGTCGCCTTTGGAGTAGTCTGGCTCCCAATCGGGCGAGAACTCTACCACAAAACAGGGACCAGCCCACGGCTGTGGTATGTCGAGGTTTTGCAGAAACCGGAACGGTTGATGGCAGTGTTGCCAATCTTGCCGCCCCGCATGCTGTTTGCCGGTGGTCCACTCGATGAGACTTGCTCCATAGACTCGTAGAGGATCAAATACCTCAAGGCCGCATTCTTCGCGAAAACCTCGTTCCAATGCAATCAAAATATTCTCACCATCTTTTACAGTTTCTCCAATCGCCTCCCATGTCTTATGAGAGATCGGATCATAGGACGGATTTTGTACCATCCGCAATTGCGTCATGATGCGAATCCGCCCAGTTCTTGTCCGTTTGATGGGAATTCCCACCACGACCAATTTCCAAGACTTCGTTGACTTCGTTTCCGCCATGATTCGCTACCTCCTTTCTTAGAGTGGTTCAATGATATCTCCTTGTATTGTCTATCATACCTGTTTAAAGGGCGCAAGCTGCGTCAGACGCGGCGCAAGAGCGTTGCCTTTTTAAGCTTTCTGTTGTTGTATGATGTATATGACCAAAGCGAGGAAATTTCGGGACATGTTATTTTCTCCGGAACTTGAATTTTTATGCGAGGCGCATAATGGAATTTCCGCCAAGATCGTGGAGGAAGCAGGTTTCAAAGCCATCTGGGGATCCGGCCTTACTCTATCGGCAGCTATGGGGGTACGCGACTCTAACGAAGCGAGCTGGACGCAAGTACTGGAGGTGCTTGAGTTTATTGGCGATGCCACCAGTATCCCGCTCCTGCTGGATGCCGATACCGGCTACGGCAATTTTAATAATGTACGGCGGCTTGTGCGCAAGCTTGAGCAACGCGGAGTGGCGGCGATGTGCATTGAAGACAAACAATTTCCTAAAACAAACAGTCTTCTGGAAAACGGCCGCCAAGAGCTTGCGGCCATTGACGAATTTTGCGGTAAAATAAAAGCGGCGAAAGACGCGCAAATTGATCCGGATTTTTCTGTTATCGCGCGCGTGGAGGCATTTATCGCGGGCCATGGACTGGAAGAGGCGCTCAAACGCGCCGAGGCATATCATGCCGCCGGAGCCGATGGTATTTTTATTCATAGCAAATTATCAAGCGCCGACGAAGTGTTGGCATTCAAAAAAGAATGGGGCGATCGCGCGCCCGTCATTATCGTGCCCACCAAATACTATCGCACGCCCACCGAGGTATTCCGTGAAGCGGGCTTTAGCATGGTGATTTGGGCAAATATGGTGTTGCGCAGCGCCATTGCCGCGATGAAAGAGACGACCGCGCATATTGCTAAAGCACAGTCTCTTATTGATATTGAAGATCGTTTAGCTTCTGTCTCCGAAGTATTTCGTCTGCAGGGCGCTCACGAACTTGAAGAGGCGGAAAAACGCTACCTCCCCGTGACGCGCGGGCAGGCACAAGCGTTGATTTTAGCTGCTTCGCGCGGTGAAGAATTCGGCGCGCTTACCGAAGAGAAACCGAAAGCAATGCTCACCGTTGCCGGCAAACCATTGCTTTATCGCCAAGTCGATCTGTTGCGCGAAATTGGCATACGCGACATCACGGTGGTGCGCGGATTCCACAAAGAGACAATTGCGGCGCCCCAGCTTCTCTTTGTGGATAACGACGATTATGCATCCACCAAAGAAGTAGTTTCGCTCGCCAAGGGGATTATTGGTTTAGCGCCACGCGAAAAAACATTTGTCACGTATGGTGATCTTTTGTACAAAAAATATATTCCCGCCATGCTGCTTGAAGCAGAGGGCGACATCGTGATTGCGGCAGATCCGGATTGGCGGAGAAGCCGCCAGCAAGGGCGATATATGGATTTTATCTCCGCGAGCGAATCGTATCGCAAAACACTTTTTGGCAAAACCGTAGCGCTGCGCGCGATAGGGCCCGCTTTGCCAGAAGAGACCGTTTGCGGGGAATGGTTTGGACTTATGATATTTTCTACACGCGGATTACAGATCGCCAAAGATACACTTGCCGATCTCGGAGAGCGTGAAGATTTTGCGCACATGCGCCCGGCCGCGTTTTTTACCGAGATCCTCCGGCGCGGGCATGAGGTGCGGGTGGTCTATGTAAGCGGCCATTGGCTTGATATTGACGAACTAAAAGATTTGAGCGACGCGGGAACATTTTGAGGGCGGTAAATTCGTTCAGAACACATACGTATGATTTCACCAAACATATTCCTCCAAATGGTAATAAAAAATAATATTCAATTTTTTACCGGAGTGCCCGATTCGGTACTCAAAAAATTTTGTACCGTATTACTCTCCTCTTTTCCCCCCTTTACCAAGGGGGGGTATCGGGGGGGTAACAAAACCGTTCGCCACATCATCGCCGCCAACGAGGGCGGGGCTGTCGCACTCGCGGCAGGTTTCTCTCTCGCCAGCGGCAAAATCTCTCTTGTGTATATGCAAAATGCGGGGCTTGGCAACGCGATCAATCCGTTAACTTCGTTGGTAAACAAAGAGGTATATAGTATCCCGATGATTTTATTGATCGGCTGGCGAGGCCAGCCCCGCCTACGCCAAGGCTTCGGCGGGCAAGCCGGCACGCGCGATGAGCTACAGCACATCAAGGAAGGGGAAAGTTTATTGCCGATGCTCAAGGCGCTTGGAGTTACGTACGCTATTTTATCGGATTCATTGCCAATAGCAGAAAAACAGATCACCCTCGCTGTCAACATCGCAAAAAAACAAAGCACACCCTATGCATTAATTGTGCCGAAGGGAATATTTGCATGAAGAGAGAAGAAGCAATCGAGACAGTGCTCGATTATATAGCATCAAAAGATATTGTTGTCGCTACGACCGGAAAAACTGGCAGAGAACTTTTTGAATTGCGCGAAAAACGAAAAGAAAGTCACCGTCAGGATTTTTTAAATATTGGCGCGATGGGGCACGCGAGCATGATTACGCTTGGGATTGCGCTTGCCAAGCCGCGGCGCACCGTCTGGTGCCTTGACGGCGATGGCGCGCTTGTGATGCATATGGGCGCGCTTGCGATCGTTGGCGCCACACGGTCAAATAATGTGCGGCATATCGTACTTAATAACGGGTGTCATGATTCGGTGGGTGGGCAACCCACCGCGGGATTTGCGATCGATATCCCAGCGATTGCGTACGCGTGCGGCTATCGCATGACCGCGCGCGCGGCAAGCATAAGAGCATTACAGCGGGCTCTTCAAAAAATGTGCGCGCATCCAAAAGGACCGGCGCTTATTGAAGTGATCATTAAGCCGGGATCTCGCGCTGATCTTGGGCGACCCGCATTGAGTCCGCAAGACATGAAAAAGGCATTTACAAAGTTTGTACAATAAATTCTGCATAAATATTTTGTGCTTTTTTCAAATCTTCAAGCGTGTCGACTTCCACCCAGCGATGGTCGCCTACTTCGTGGCAGGCGATTTCTGTTCCTTGTTTGGCGAGCATATCGAAGGCAAGGGTATAATAATCGTTAAAATGATTGCCGGAAGCGACGAGTATCTTTATGGCTTGGGTGAATTGCGGAGCGCCGGCCGCGCTTATTTTTGCAATACCGATAAAATTCCCGTGGCCTTCGGCGGGCGCGATGTGGCTGCCGATGCCGGTGAGTATTGTTGAGGCAAGGGTTACCCGCATGGTGCCTTCAAGAACGCGATTCGTGTCGACAAGCGCGCAAAAGGGAGCAGGATGCGCAATAAGTTTTTTTAGTAAAAGGGGATCAAACAGCACATCAGCAAAAAGAATGATGCAATTATCGTCGAATTCATCGCGCACATGCCAGAGCGTGTGAAGATTGTTGGTAGCCGCGAAATTTTCATAGACGCGATAACGCACTGCGTTACCAAGCGCACTCATTATTTTTTCTTTCTGAAAACCCGTAACGACGACAATATCATCAACGCCGACGTTTCGTAACGCTTTGATCTGGCGTGCGATGATTGACATGCCGCCTACCTCAAGGAGGCATTTTGGTTGTGTGAGAGTGAGCGGATAGAGCCGCGAACTTCGCCCGGCCGCTAAAATAATAGCTTTCATAAAAAAAATTGCCTTACGGGTTTTCTATACCACATAAGGCGTAAAAAGTTTAGTGTTCATAGAAAGTGCGCTTATTCAGCATAGCCTCTATTGTTTCCACCACGCCGCGTTTTGAGCCATTGCCCGACAAGCCGAACCCGCCAAATGGAGCCGCTTCCGTGCGATAGCCCGGAACGCCATTCCAGCTAAATTGGCCGAAGCCGAATTCGCGAGCAATACGCAATGCCATCTCACGGCTTTTGGTGACCGCCGCGGCGGCAAGCATATAAGGACTGCGTCCTACCTCAATGGCTTCCTCTATGGTTTTCACACGAATGATTGGCGCCACCGGGCCAAATGTTTCAGAAAGCACAAGCGGCGTTTGAGAATCAACATGATCAAGCACAAGAGGTGGCAGGAGAGCAGGATGATCACGATCTAAAAAAGAAGCTCCACCATAGATGAACTGTGCGCCATACTTGATGGCATTTTCCACCCGGCGACGTACCCCATCAGCATGTTCTGCGCTGATAACCGTTCCCATATCGTTGGTGTTGTTGTAGGGATCGCCATAACGGAATCGTTCTAATCGCGTAAGCAGATGATTCACAAATGTATCCGCAATGTTGTCTATGAGAATAAGTTTTCGTATCGCGGTACAGCGCTGTCCGGAATGATCGAAGCAGCCCTTTACTGCAAGCTCGGCGGCTAAATCAAGATCGGCGTCTTCACAGACAATAAAAGGAGAAAGTCCGCCACATTCAGGGATAAAACGAATAAGCGGATTTTCTCGTTTGGCAATGAGTCGCGCTAAAGAAAATCCAGCTGGTACGCTGCCGGTAAAAAGCACGAGTTCGGTTCCCGGAAACATCACTAAATCCGCCACCGTTTCGGCGGTATGTTCTCCATCGTCTACTATGATATTAAGTAAGTTTGGAGGAAGACCGATTTCATGAAGAAGTTTGCCGAATGCGAGTGCGGTAAGCGGTGTTCTAGGAGATGGCTTAAGGACAAGGGGAACGCCCGCGGCAATGGCAGAAAATACATCGTGACCCACCAAATTGATCGGATGATTAAATGGCGTGATTGCCACCGCAAGCCCGATCGGTTCTTTTATGACGTTAAGAATGGGTTTTTTTGGCGGTACGTTTGAGGCGAGATACGGTAACGTTATATCATAGGTACGCATAGGGCGTTCGACTATCGAAGTTGCGGTGCGGGCAGTGCCAATCGCGCGCTCCACTTCGTGGCTTGCGTCTTTGAAGGAAAGTCCGGTTTCGTCGACAATAAGGCGACTGAAGAGCTCTTTTTTTGCCACGAGCGCTGTTGCGATATGGCGGAGGAATGAGGCTCGTTCATCATAAGGAAGCGGCTTTGCCTGTTGCGCGAGCGTAAGCGCGCGCTCGATATCTTTTTTTGAAGCAATAGGCACATATCCAACCGTTTTCCCTGTGTAAGGATTTCGTACATCCAGTACGTGTGTTGAAGCAATAACTTCTCCATCGATCAGCATCAGAATACCTCCTTGATGTTAATGTACTTGCGTTTTAAGATTATATAATTGAGGGGTCGGGGAGTTTCTCTTAAAAAATCTTAATAAATAGCATGTTTCTGAT